>NZ_BLJH01000018.1:0-117805 GCF_009811895.1 Novosphingobium sp. TCA1
GTGGAGCAGCCCGGTAGCTCGTCAGGCTCATAACCTGAAGGTCGTAGGTTCAAATCCTACCCCCGCAACCACCGCCTAGCCCCATGCAACCGTCCCGATTTGTCCGGCGACGTCCATGGGCGACCACTTTCCCAAACATATCAAATAATTCTGGCCATCCCGGCACGCGACTGAGCGTCCCGCTATGTCCCGTTCCATGCACCCAAAGCCATTTGGATTGGGGGTATTTTTGGGGGTACCATTTCGGCGATACCCCCAGGTGGACACAGCCGATGCCGCTCACAGAACTCGAGGTCAAATATGCCGCCAGGCGCGGCAAGCCGTACAAGCTTGCCGACGGCGGCGGACTGCATGTTCTCGTGCAGCCGAACGGCTCCAAGCTGTGGCGGATGAAGTACCGCTTTGCCGGCAAGGAAAAGCTCCTCAGCTTTGGCAAGTACCCGGACGTGTCCTTGGTCGCCGCCCGTGCCAGACGAAATGAAGCGCGCGAGCTGTTAGCGCAGGGGCAGGACCCCGGCGTTCAGCGCACGGCCGAGCGCCAGCACTCCGTGACCTTCGAGATGATGGCGCGCGAATGGCACAGTCGGCGAGAGGAAAGCCTCGACCCCGCGCATGCGCGGCGCCTCATGTCCCGTCTGGAGCGGGACGCATTTCCAGCTCTGGGCGCGACACCCATCCGTGAACTGACGGCGCCGGTGATACTCCAGGCGATCCGTACCGTCGAAGCGCGCGGTGCGCTGGATGTGAGCCGCCGAGTCCTGCAATCGATCGGCCAGATATTCCGCTATGCGATCGCCGAGGGTGCCGCAGAACACGATCCTTCGGCGCATCTGACCGGCGCGCTCAAACCGCGCCCCAAGGTTCGACATATGGCGCGGTTGCCGCTCCAGCGGCTTCCCGAGCTTGTACAGGCGATCCACGCCTACGACGGTGAGGAAGATCCCCGGCGGCGCGAGATCACGCGTGAGGCGCTGCTGTTCACGCTGCTGACCTGGGGGCGGACGAGAGAGACACGCTTCGCGGCCTGGCACGAGTTCGAGGACCTCGACGGCAAGAATCCGCTATGGCGAATTCCTGGCGAACGGATGAAGAAGAAGCGTGAGCATCTCGTGCCGCTTTCGCAGCAGGTGGTTGAGCTCCTCCGCCGGCGGCTTCGATCGACCAACGGTGAAGGTCTTGTGTTTCCCGGAACCAAGATCGGTAAACCGATCTCTCAGAATACCATGATCTATGCCTGCTATCGGATGGGTTACCGCGGGCGGCAGACCGTACACGGGTTCCGCGGCATGGCGTCGACCTGGGGAAACGAGCAAGAAGTCTATAATTCCGACTGGATCGAAATGGCGCTTGCGCATGTCGACGACAACGACATCCGCGGAGCCTACAACAGTGCGCTCTATCTCACTCCGCGTCGGCGCATGCTCCAGGATTGGGCGGACGTCATAACATCTGCAAGTCGGCAGGTTATTTCAGTGAAAGTGATGTGCCCCCAGTCGAAGATTGCGGCAGATCGCAGCAATGTAGTTGCGTTTCCAACCTCGAATTCCACGGAACGATATGGAGTCATTAACGATCAGTTATGATCTGATATAAACCCACCTTGGATGCAGTATAAGTCCGATATTTTACCGAAATTGAACTGATCAGTGGGCACGCGATAATTGCAGTTATCACATAAGCGGAATTGACAATGCTTTGTAAGGTGCGATATGCGTGCGCCGAGGTGGGCAGGGGCAATCACGCGTGGAAAAGATAGTTTTCTGGTCTTGGCAGAGTGATCTCGATGGCCGCGTGACCCGAGAGCTCATCCGCTCCGCGCTCGACCAGGCGATCGGCATGATTTCTGCCGACCTCGATGAGGCCGAACGTCCCAGCCTGACGTCGGGCACGCAGGGCGTGGCCGGCACGCCCGACATCGTCGCTACGATCTTGCGCAAGATCGACCAGGCGGCGGTTTTCATCGGCGACGTCACGCCGATCGCGGTCTCGGCCGACGGAAAAGCCTGCGCCAATCCGAATGTGCTGATCGAGTTGGGCTACGCCCACCGCGCTCTTGGCGAAAATCGCGTACTGCAGATTTGGAACACGGCGTTCGATGGAGCAACCCTCGACAAACTGCCGTTCGACATGCGCGGGCGCCGCGGACCGATCGGATTTCACCTACCCGCCGATGCCGATCGCGAAGAACTTCGGCGCGTCCGCGCGGATCTCGCCAAGCGCCTCGCAGAATATCTAAAGCTCGCGCTGGACCAGTTGCCGGCGCCGCCTCCCGAGGCCGTGCATTGGCAGCCGCACTGTCCCGGCGACCGTGATCTGTGGTTCGATCCCGAGGTTCCCCAGGTCGTGACCAGTCGCAGCGGCAGCAGGAAGGTCCGTTGGAAGCAGCATTTCCCCGGCTACGCCCGGATCATTCCGTCAAAGTGGTCGGCGAAGCCTGGCGCGAAGCAGGCATTGATCGAGCATATGGGCCATCCCGCGCTGCTCGCCCGCGCCAACTCCTTCAACTACGGGATGAGTCAGGGCGGCGTGATGACATATTGGCCGGCCACACCGGAAGATGATGTCGATCCAACGCTCGCGATCACGCAATGGTTTGAGAAAACCGGCGAATTCTGGGGCGTAGCGGGCGGATTTCTTTTTCAGCGCGATGGGGAGCGGATCACGCTCGCAACGGGGTCTTTTTTCAATCACTGGCTGAACTTTTTGAAGCGCAACTGCGCGCTCGCGCTAGAACATGGAGGATCGCTACCGATCCATGTGCGTCTGGGCATCAGCAACCTGACCGGTAGTTGGTGGCCGATGGGTCCGTTCAGTTTCCGCGATGAGGGCTATGCCGCGGTCGAACTTTCATATGAGTATGATCAAACGCTCACAACGATCGAGCCAGAGGCTCTTAAGGCTGTCGCCGTCGACGCATTCAACGGCTTAGCTGCAATCTACGGGCAGGAGCCTTTCACCTACGATGAGATCGTCGAGCTTTCCCGATGACCGCTTTGACGGACGATCTTGCACCGCAGCTCCCGGTCGAGGCAAATGACCTTCTTCGGAAGATGACTAGCCTGCATGCCGCAGGCAGGATCACCATCAATGCCGATCTGATCGCCGCCTATCAGGCTGCGTCCTCGCCTCACACTATCAGGGCGCTCAAGTCGGATGTCGAAGCGTTCGATTTTTGGTGTCGGCGGACCAATCGCATCGCGCTACCGGCTACGCCGGAAGTCGTTGCCGACTATCTCGACATGCGGGCCGGGGAGGGGGCTCGTCCGGCTTCACTCGGCCGCTACAAGGCATCGATCGCCAAGATCCATCAGCTGCTCGAGCTGAAGGATCCGACCCAGGCCGAGCTGGTCAAGTTGCGATTGCGTGCGATCCGGCGAGAGAAGGGCACAGCTCAGGCTCAGGCACGCCCGCTGCGCTTCAAGGGCCCGGTAAAGGATGTCGAGCGCGACAAACCCCGTGGGATCAACGTACGGGCGCTCCTAGAGGCTTGTGCGGGAGATCTGCCGGGGTTGCGAGACCGCGCACTGCTCTCGGTAGCCTATGACACTGGACTGCGCGCTTCAGAGCTGGTCGCGATCGAGGTCGAGCACATCCTCGAAGCGCTCGATCCCGAGGCGCGGCTGCTTTCGGTTCCGCGGAGCAAGGGCGATCAGGAGGGGGAGGGGGCAACAGCGTTCCTTAGCCCGAGATCGGTACGCGCGATCACCGCGTGGACCGAGGAAGCTGGCATAAACCACGGGCCGCTGTTCCGGCGCGTCCAGGTCCGGCGTTACAAGGCACGGGCTGCCGTGAAAGGACGGAGCATCGCCAGTTTCACGGGACGGGAGACCTGGGACTTACGCAAGACGCTGTCGCGGCCGGCAGTGGCGGCTCGCACCGAGTATGACATTGGCTCCGTCGCGCTTCACGCCGGCTCCATCGGACCCATCTACCGGGCGATGGTTCAACGCGCTTTCGAGAGTGGAGCGCTGGCCGATCTAACCGCTGATGATATGGTGCGGCTGCTCAAGGGTGTGAGCGCGCACTCGACCCGGGTTGGCCTCAACCAGGACCTCTTCGCAAGCGGTGAGGATCTTGCCGGGATTATGGACGCCTTGCGTTGGAAGAGTCCGCGCATGCCGCTTGCCTACAACCGCAACTTGGCGGCCGAAGCCGGCGCTGTGGGTCGCCTGCTGGAGAGGTTGAGGTGACGGCGCCCGGGATCGACACCTGCTCGCTAGTGCCCTTGTACATCGAGGCCTTCTTCGGCGATCAGCTCCTTGGCGGTGCGACGGCGTTCCCGTGGCTGCGGCTCGACGGGCGTTTGTCCCTGCTAACAAACTGGCACGTCGTCTCCGGCCGCAACAACGAGACCAATGAAGTCACCCATAAGCAGGGCGGTATTCCGAATCACCTACGGGTGCACGTCCCCCTGAACGATCGGGATCGACCGCCGCTGATCATCCGGGTGCCTACCGTCGATCCAGACAACGAGCCGCTATGGGTCGAGCACCCCGAACACGGCCGCACCGTCGACATCGTCGCATTGGATGTTGATTTGCCGCCGCCCGGTGAAGCGTCGTTGATGCCGATGAATGTCGTTCGCACCGTGGCGCTCAAGCAGCGGATCGGAATGCCGATTTTCATCTTGGGATATCCTTTCGGTCGCCTCGGTATCGGGCTGCCTGTCTGGAAGCAGGCAACGTTCGCCAGCGAGCCATTTTTTACCGCGAGCAAGCATCAGCGCTATCTGATCGTGGACTCCGCGTCGCGGCCGGGCATGTCCGGGTCACCGGTCATCCAGAGAGCGCACGGCCAGATCGAGCTGGAGGGCACGCACGGCCGAATTGAGGCCGGCGATGGTGCCGTCAACTTCATCGGCATCTACTCAGGCCGATTTCACACCAATGATCAGTCGGATGCCCAGCTCGGTCGCGTATGGCCAGCAGTACTGGTGCGAGAGGTTATAGCGGCGGCTGAGGCTCGCGCGAGGTCTCAACATGGCTAACGCTCTTCAGGCGGGTGCAATGGAAACCGCCTTCCTGGCTCTCCGTGCCGTGTTGCCAACCGGGCAGCCTCGCGCCCCAAAGCAATTCCACACGCTCGGCGACCTGCAAGCTGCTTTTCAGTCGCTGAGGGGGCCGCTCGCCACCGCCAAGGCGCGGGGCGGTCTCGTTAATCCCTGGGCCCTGGCAAATTTGGGTCATGATGAGGTGCGGAACGCGGGCGCACTAGCCGGGCTCTGGATGACCGAGTTCGGGGGCGACACGTCGAGGATGTTTCTGGCGCACTATCTTCTTGCCGCGCTGCCAACGACAAATTGGTTTGAAGCGCTGGAGACGGGGTACCGGGTCAGCACTGAAGTATGTCCTATGGGCGATGTTGCCGACCGGGTGGACCTCATTATCGAGACCAGCGTCCATCTGATCGGCATCGAGGTAAAGATACGTGCCGGCCTCGGCCGCGATCAGCTCGAAAGATACAAGGCGTCGGTGTTTCGGCGGGCGGATCTGCAGAAGCGATCGCCGCGGATCGTGTTGCTGGCGCCATTCTCGGCCGACGTGCTGGAGGTATCGTCGACAGGCTGGCCTGACATTGCACGCGCCGCTCGCACGGCAGCCGGCGTTTCGGCGTCTGGTCGATCCTTCGTACAACAGATGATTTCCAAGTTCGGCGAGCATGTCGACGCGTTTTAGGAGGAACTGATCATGCCGGAGCCCGCCGTCGGCGCGGTCATCGTGACCCATATCGAGGAGCTGGAGGCTGCCATCCGATACGCTCACAGCACGATGGAGCCCATGCTTGAGAAAGCCGTAGCAGCGCTACTCGACGACAAGCGTCGCGCGCTCGGCTGGGCGGGCGAGGCACCAGCTGATTTTGACAAAACGCAGTGGTTCGCTCCTGAAGAGTGGCGCATGCCGCAGTCAGACGAGAATGACTGCTACCTCTCGTTCGTTTTGGACACAGTGTCCTGCATAGACGGTCATGAGCCTGAAACTTGGGTCGGCACGATCGCAGGCTTCGCTGGCGCTGGTATCCGGTTCTCGGCAAGCACGGAGGCCTTGGGCCAGCGCGACTGGAAGGCGCTGTTGAGGTCGCAAGGCTCCCTGATCGATGAGCTCATTGATCGAGGCTTTCTCTTCGATCCGAAAACCGGCGATGTCGCCTTGACGATCCCGGTCAGCAGAGAAGCACTGGTGGCGGGGTTTGAGGAGGAGGATTTGGAGGCTGCACTCGAGCCGCTCGGCTTGGCGATCGATCGGATCCATGCGGCGAGGAGCCCGCTGGATCGGCTCGTAGAGGCAATCAAGGCGGCGCGGAAGACGTGACCGTCGGTCACGTCCAGTCTGGATCTGCAGATTATCCCCGGCGGCTGGCTGAAATGTGAGGGCAAGGCGTGCTCCTTGACTATGATCACCCGGCAAGCTGGCCGCCAGCGGTCACCGCCTTCCTCGACGAGCATCTCGATCTTCTGGACGATTGGGTGACGACGCAACGCTTCGCCACCGGATTGCAGTACGACCGTTTGGTCGAGCGATTGGGTGAGCTGCTACTACCCCACGAGATTCTAGCCTGGCATTGCAGCCGTTTGATGCCTCATGAGCGGGCGGCCATCCTGGCGGAGGGAATGGATCTCCCAAGTGTCGACGGGTTGATGGGAAGGATCGAAGCGGCGGTGTCGGCCGGCGCGTTTACACCGGAGATAGCAGCGCAATTCCGGCTTCGCCATCAGGCACGCTCTCCGACCCGAGCAGGACGGATCTGGTTCCTCTTCACGCGGCCGCGCAACGACGACGGGGTCGAGGATTTCTTCCGGTTCTGGGGCGGCGAGTCCCTGTACGCGGCGATCGACCGTGATACCGAGCTTGGGCCGATCCTCCGCGCGACGGGTGTGCCTTGCGTGGTGGAAGCGGTTATCCCGATTTCCTATTTTCAGGACAGCCTTGGCTATGAAACCCACATCGTGCGCAAGTTTTGTGGCTGGCGAAGGGGACGGCCCTATGACGGCGTTCCTCATGATCGCGCACTCGCCCCAGTACCACCGCGCTTGATCCGACAGATCGTGACATTCCATGATCCGGACTTTGCTGCCCTGAGCGGCTGCAACAGTTATTTCGAGCCGCTAACGATCGTATAGACGTCCCGCCGGGCTGCATAAGGATAGGAAATGAAGGTATTCTGGTCTTGGCAGAGTGATCGCGCGGCGAAGTTCAACCGCGACGTGATCCAGGCGGCTCTTGGCCGTGCCCTCGAAGCGCTCAGCGAGGAACTCGAGCTTCAGCCGAGCGAAGGGCCAGAACTCGATCACGACACCAAGAACGCCAAGGGCATGGCGGCGATCGCAGACACGATTTTCGACAAGATCAAGAATGCTGGTGTCTTCGTCGGCGACATGACGACGGTCGGGCGGTCTGAAGGGGGACGCGAACTGCCCAATCCCAACGTGCTGATCGAGCTCGGCTGGGCATGGGCGCATTTGACCCACGAGCGGATCATTCTTGTCGCTAACAAGTATTATGGCCCGAAGAAGCCGGAGAATCTGCCGTTCGACATCCGGCACAGGCGTGCTGTCATATTCTACAATCTGCCCAAAACCGCCGACGATGTGGCGATAGAGGAGGCAACCGCCGAATTGGCGGGGGCGTTCACCGAGGCGCTGCACACATCCTTGAGCGAGTGGTTGGCAGAGATATCCAGCACGCCAGGACCGGCGGGTATGCCGAGCCGGTCAGGCGACCCGTCTGTTTGGTTTGAGAAGGGCGCGGTGATCAAGCATCAGCCCTACCACGGTGGTGCCGGCGAAGAAGCGATTAAGCCGGTCGAAGCACGGCGGCTATACGTTCGGATCATACCGGAAAAGTTTAAAGGTGCACTGCCAAAGGCGCTTTCTGTCCATCGCTTCCAAGGCCCGCAAGGTAATTCGGGCATGAATCCGCTGGGCCCTTACAGTGGGGCCGAGGGCGGTCTGAATACGGAAGGCACGGTGATGTATGCGGTCGGGCGACGTGATGGTCAGGCGGAGACCTGGACGATGACACAATGGTTCCGAGAGACCGGGGAATTGTGGTCGTTCGACAACGCTCGGCTGGAGAAGGATCGCTTTTTTGTCGGATCGCTGATCACAGAGGTCGCGCAGTTCCTCGCGCGCGGCTTGCATATGTTGACGAAGCTTGGGGCGATTGGACAGATCCGCATCGAGGCGGGGGCCGTAGGTCTGCTGGGCACTGAGTGGGCGGGCAATTTCGCACACGAGCGAGGCAATGCCTTGCGGGATCGCGTAACAGTGTCCGAGACAAGGCGACGCTGGGATGAACCCGCCATCGACGAGTTCTTGTTGAATCTGGCGAATGAGATGGCGGATGCGTACGGCCGCGGCGAGTTGAAGATTGAGCAAGTGCGCGGTATGCTTTCTGGATAAGGCCCGCTGATCCGGCACACTCGGTAGCTGTAGGTCGCTCAAGTTCGACAAACGCGAGAGATTGGCGGCGGGTCGGGCAGCCGATGATCGCCTGCTCCGCGTCCCGTCGATTGTCATCATTCTAGTTGCCTGAGAACCGTGCGCTGGCACCGTCAGATCGGCTATACGCGGGCGATGAGATTCTTGCATTCCGCCGACTGGCAGCTCGGCAAACCATTTGGGCGTTTCGAACCCGATGTTCGTGCCGCGCTCACAGAAGCGCGCTTCGATGTGATCGACACGCTTGCCAAGACCGCTCTTGAGCACGGCGCAGCGCACATTGTCGTCGCCGGAGACATCTTCGATACGGAGGGGCCGGAGGATCGAACGATCGTCCAGGCCGTCTCAAGGATGGCTCGTTACCCGGTGAAATGGTGGCTCCTTCCAGGCAATCACGACTTTGCGCGCAATGGCGGCTTATGGGATCGCGTGCGCCGGCGAGCAGGGGAGGGGATCGTCATACTCTCCGAGGCATCTCCACAGGAAATCGAGCGCGGCACCTGGTTGATGCCGGCACCGCTTATCCATCGTCATAATCTTGAGGATCCTACAGACGAGTTTGACGCCATGGAGACGCCAGGGGCCAGTCTCCGCATCGGGGTTGCGCACGGTTCGATCCGCGACTTCGGCAATCAGGGGGAGACCAAGAACCAGATCGCTCCCGATCGGGCACGGCGTTCTAATCTCGACTATCTCGCTCTTGGCGACTGGCACGGCGCCCTGAAGGTTGATGCGCGGACCTGGTACGCCGGCACGCCCGAGACCGACCGCTTCCAACGTGACGATCCAGGCCACACACTGCTGGTCGATCTCGCGGCAGGTCGTGAACCCGAGGTAACCCCGCTCCGCACAGGCCGCTTTCAATGGCTCCGCCGCGATTGGCTGGTCAATGACCGTGCCTCTTTCAACGCCGAGCGTGATCGCCTCCTGACTTTTATCGATCCCGCGGCTACGCTGCTTCAGCTAACGCTTGCTGGCATCACGAGTCTGACCGACCGGGTCGGAATGCTCGGCCTCCTTGAGGACGATCTTGCCCATCGTCTCCGCTTCCTCGGCCTGCAGGCTGACAATCTGGTGGGGCGTCCGAGCGACGAGGATCTGGCGGGTCTAGCGGTCGAAGGGATGCTCGGTGCCGCAGCCGCCAAGCTCGCGGCGCGCGTTGATAATGGCGGGTCGGACGCCGCCCTTGCCAAGCGAGCGCTTGAACGACTCTTTGTGGAATATAGCCGGGAGGAGCGCGCGTGAGCCTTCGCCTTCGACGTATCGCCCTCGATGGCTTCCGCAAATTTCGCAGGCCGACCGTGATCGACGGTCTGACTGACGGCCTGAACATCATCATCGAAGACAATGAGATCGGGAAATCGACGTTGTTGGAGGCGCTGCGCGCCGCGTTCTTTGTTCGTCACAATACCAAGAACCAGCTAGCCCAGTCTTACGCGCCGCATGGGGAGGCAATTGGGCCAAAGATCGACGTGTCATTCGAGGCAAATGGCGCGCCTTGGTCGGTCTCGAAGCGCTTTCTTCGCAGCGCTGCCGTCGAGGTCACAGGGCCGCAGGGCCGGGCGACGGGCGAGGATGCCGAGGTGCAGCTCAACACGCTATTAGGTTCGGTAAAGGATAGTAGCCGTGGCGGCGATGTCGCCAGCTACGGCGCGCTCGGCTTGTTGTGGGTGGCCCAGACCGAGGCATTGGCTGTCGCGGCGCCTGGCCAGATCGTCCGCGATGGCGTGACCTCAACGCTCGAGGCTGAGGTGGGCTCGATCATGGGCGGCTCGGCCTACAAGAAGGTTCGTACCAGGATCGATGATCAGTACGGTGCCTATTGGACGCCGACCGGCCAAAAGAAGGGTAGGCAGACCGAAGCCCGCGAGCGCCTCGAAGCTGCCGAAATTTCGGCACGGGTGGCGTCCGAGCGGCTGGCCGCTCTCGAGCAGACATTTGCCGATCTGGAAAGCGCGCGCGCCAAGCTGAGGGGGATCGAACGCGAGATCGCCGACGAGACCGACGCAGAAGCGCGCCAAGCGCTGGTCGCGTCCCTCGAGATCGCACGCGCTGCGGTCCAGATCCTCGCGACTCGTCGAGCAGAGCAGGAGGCGGCAAAGGCAAAGGTTAACGGGCTTGAGGACCTAGAGCGCCGTCACCAAGCCGCAATAAAGACCCGAAACACAACACGACAGGCGCTCGAACGCGCGCAGGAGCGTCGCAAAGGGGTCGGCGAGCGATTGTTAGCGAGTAGGCAACGCGTCACGGACGCACGATCAAAGCTGGAAACGGCCCGGCAGGCGCGGCAGGCAGCGAAGGCCGCGTTAAGCGCCGGTGAGCAGCTGATCGTCGCCCGGCAACGAGCCTCTGCGTCCACGGCAGCCCGAGCGCGGCACGCTGAGCTCGTCGAGCTGGAAGGCGAGCACCGCGATGCCAAATTGCTCGCGGCAACCTCCATTCCGGGGAAGTCGATCGAGGGGCTCGAGATCCTGGAGCGCTTCGTCGCCGAGGCACGCGCGGTGGTGAACTCTGGCGCGACGCGGGTTGCGTTAGATGGTCCTGACGGTGTGGTTTTGATGGACGGAGAGCCGATAGCCGCCGGCGAGCGCACGTTGATCAGGGCAACGACCTTCACCTTCGGTGACGCGCGCTTGACTGTCACGCCGCCGAGCACTGCCGAGAGCGCCGAAGAGGCTTTGGCCGCCGCAATGCGAAAGCTGACGGCTGCGCTGGCTGAGCTCGGCGTCGATAACATCGCGGACGCACGCAACCGTAACGAGAGGGCTCGCGACGCGGCTGGGGAAATCCGGACGCTGGCCGCTCGCATCGAGGCCGCGACGCCTGCTGACCCAGCTATCGATCTGGTCGCGGGTCCCGAGGCTCTGAAGCTCTACGTCTCCGGGCTGGGTGAAGACGATCCACCAGTTCCAGGTGAGCTCCCTGATCTTATTTCGCTGACTGAAGCGCTGGAGATCGCTGAGGACGATTGGGCCAAAGCGGAAGGTATTCAAGAGAGCGCGGTCGATGCCCTGCGCCGTATTGAAGAGGAGGATGCGCCGCTGGCGACGGAGGAGGCAGGGTCAGCGAGCGACCTTGCCAATGCACTTGGCCAGATCAAGGCGGTTGAGAGCCACCCGGAACATCCAACGCTTGAAGCGACTCTAATGTTGGCTCGGGAACGCGCGGCCTACTGTGCCGTGAAGTTGGAGGAAGCGGAGCGCAATGCGACAGCCCATGACCCGGCAGCGATCACGAAGAAGATTGACGTGATAGATGCTCGGGGCAGAACCGCAGGCGAAACCCGCAATCGGCTTCTAACCGAGATCGCCCGGCTGGAGAACACGATCGAGATTGAAGGGGGAGCGGGGCTGGGCGATCGTGCGGCTGCCGCCGGTGAGGAGGCCGAAGCGGCGCGCGCCGCGTTCGAACGCGTGACTGTCGAGGCCGACACGCTCAAGCTGTTACGCGAAACGCTCGACGAGGCGCACGACGAGACCTCCGCACAGTTCGTCGGACCCGTGGCCAAGCGGGCGAAGCGGCACATCGAACGCCTGCTACCCGGCTGCGAACTCTGCTTCTCCGAGGACCTCGCTCTCGTGAGCGTGACCCGCAACGGGTTGGCCGAAGATTGCGAGCATTTGTCGCGCGGCACCCAGGAACAGCTGGCGGTACTCACCCGGATTGCTTTTGCCGACATGCTGCTCGAGCAGGGCAGGCCGGTGTCGCTCATTCTTGATGACCCGCTGGTCTATTCGGATGACGAACGCCTCGATGTGATGATCGAGATCCTCGCGGAAGCGGCGACGCGCATGCAGGTAATACTCCTGACGTGCCGGGATCGGGCGTTCCGGCATGTGCCGGGCCATCGCATAAGCTTGATGGGCGGAGCGATGTCGCGTCAGGAAACTTGATCATCGATTTGAGATCGCTTGACGCTTCCAGCCGGTAAATTCAGTCTTCCTCGGGCGGGGCGCTCGACCATGATCCAGGTAAAGTGCGCCGCGTCGAGATGACTAAGACGTTTGTGGTTCGAGGGCATAGTGAGCAAGCAATATCCGCGCGGATCTGAATGGCGGCAGTGGGATCTCCACATCCACACACCCGCCTCATTCCACTGGAAGGGCGAGAGATTCACGCAATCAGGCTCCGGCGATCGTGACAGACAACTCGTAGATGAAATGATCAAAGCGCTTAACGAAGCGCCACCAGCGGTGTTCGCGATCCAGGACTATTGGCATTTTGACGGCTGGTTCGCGTTGAAGCGGCGCCTATCCGAAGTCGGCTCGCCCGCGCTTGAGAAGACGATATTCCCAGGCATCGAGCTCAGGATCGCGGCTCCTATGGCGAGCCGCCTCAACGCTCATGTGATCTTTTCGGACAAGATCCCGGATCAGCTACTCCGCGACTTCCTGTCGGCGCTCAAGCTGGAGATCACCGGACAACCAGTCTCCGAGCACGCGCTTATGACCTACGCGCGAGCGCTCACGGCGGACAAGCTCAAGCTCCACAACTTCGATAAAGCGGCTGTTATGTCTACGGACTCTGTCGCGCTGGCGGCGGGCTACGTCACTGCGGAGATCACAGTCGAGAGTTACAAAGCCGCGGTGCGGGCCGTTCCGGATGGCTTGGCATCGGGGTTCATGCCTTTTGATACGAACGATGGGCTCGCGTCGATCAAGCATCTGGAGCATTACGCCTATGCCATTGGTCTTTTCGACAGCTCGCCGATTTTTGAGACGCGCAATGACGGGCTCTGGAATGCCTTCGTCGGGCGAAGGACGGTAGCCAACGAGAAGTTTTTCGACGATTTTCAGGAAACGGTCGGGAAAACTCCCCGGCTTCCCGTCTCCGGCAGCGACGCGCACCAGTTTCGGGGTCGGGCTGGCGACAACGACGCACGGGGCTACGGTGACTATCCTTCGCAGAAGATCACTTGGATCAAGGCAGATCCTACGTGGCGCGGCCTCCAGCAAGCGATTAAAGAGCCGCAGAAACGCTGCCATATCGGCTCCATGCCACCCAAACTGCAGCGGGTCGCGGCGAACAAGACTTTCTACATTGATGCCGTGACGCTCGCCAAGGTAAGTGGCAGCGCGCTCGCGGACGACTGGTTCGACGGCTGCTCGATCCCACTCAACGCCGACCTAGTCGCGATCATCGGCAATAAGGGCAGTGGCAAAAGCGCGCTCGCTGATGTGCTCGCGCTGATCGGGAACTCCCAGCAGCACTCGCATTTCTCCTTCCTCAAAGCAGATCGGTTCAGAGGAAAGTCCGGCGAGCCGGCGCGCCAGTTTGAAGGGGAGCTGCGCTGGCTGGCGGGTGAGCCGACGCGGGCTAATCTGGCGGATAATCCTGCGGCCGATAGGGTCGAGCTAGTACGCTATGTGCCGCAGGGCAGGTTCGAAGCCCTTTGCAACGAGCACGTCACGGGCCGATCGGAAAATTTCGAGAAGGAACTTCGCTCCGTCATCTTCTCCCATATTCCGTCCGAGGATAGGCTCGGGGCGCTTGACTTCGATCAGCTAATCGAAGCGCAGGAAGGTGTGCTCCGGGTCCGCCTCGACGAGGCCCGGAAAAACCTCGTCGCTGTTAATCGCCTCATTGCCGGCATCGAAGATCAACTTCATCCAACCACGCGGAGAAATATCGAGGAGCAGATCCGGCTGAAGGCGGTCCAGATTGCCGAGCTGGATCTAAGCAAGCCGCCGTCTGTTCCCGAACCGGCGGAAACACTCACGCCTGAGCAGGAAGCCGCGGCCACCACTCTGGCCTCGTTGGTCGCCACGAACGAGGCGCTAGATGCCGAAGAGAAGCTATCCGGCGAGACGCTGACCGCCCTATCGGCTCGACGCAAGGCCGTTCGCAATATCCGTGAGCGTCTAGCTCTGTTGAGAACTCAAGTGGCGACCGCGACATCCGAAATAGCAGAGGATCTTCAGCAAATTGGTCTTGAGCCCGCGGACGTCGTAGCTCTCGAGATCAAGGACGAAAAGCTGCGCGAAGCTGATGTAGACGCTGAAACCAAGACGATGGCGATCGCCGCACGCCTTCAGGAGATCAAGACGCTCAAGGCAGGTCATGCCGAGCAGATAGCTACCGCGACCGACGCACTTGATGGGCCGCAACGAGCGTACCAGGAATTTATAAATGCGCTAAGAACGTGGCAGACCTCGGTCGATGTTATCCTAGGCACGGCCGAGATACCGGACAGCAAACGCGGTCTTGAGGCGCGTCTCGCCCAACTCGACCAGCTTCCAGCGGCATTGGCGGAGCGGAGGCAACACCGTATCGATATCTCGGAACAAATCTTCGATATTCTTGCGATCCAGCGTGATCAGCGGTCTGTTCTGTTCGAGCCCCTTCAAAAGCTGATTGGGGAAAATACGCTCATCCGCGACGAGTACAGACTTCAATTTAAGGCAAACCTAGCGGCCTACCATGACGCGGTGTCCGAAAAGCTGTTTGCACTTATCAAGCAAAGTATCGGTGAATTGCGCGGTGAGGATGAAAGCCGTGCTGCCGTCAAAGCCCGTCTCGAAGCTCATGATCT
This sequence comes from Novosphingobium sp. TCA1, assembly GCF_009811895.1. NCBI lineage: Bacteria > Pseudomonadati > Pseudomonadota > Alphaproteobacteria > Sphingomonadales > Sphingomonadaceae > Novosphingobium > Novosphingobium sp. TCA1. Next base: position 14,970 of record NZ_BLJH01000018.1, read on the forward strand.
GAACACCAGAACCGGTGCGCTGGCATTTGCGGCGGACGTGCATCAGCTTCTGCACGAGTCAGCTCGGCAGCGATCGCCAAGCCAGGCCGATCTTATGATGCTGATGCGCAAGGATCGGACTCCGAACGAGGTGTACGACCTGATTTATGGCTTCGAATATCTCGAGCCGAAATATACGCTCCTGTTCCAGGACACGCAGATCGAGCAGCTATCACCCGGCCAGCGCGGTGCCCTACTCCTTATATTTTACCTGCTTGTGGACAAGAAGCGGAATCCGATCATTCTCGATCAGCCCGAGGAGAATTTGGATAACGAGACGATCGTCAGTCTGCTTGTGCCTGTCCTTAACGCTGCCAAGGAAAACCGGCAGATCATCATGGTCACGCATAATCCGAACTTGGCGGTTGTGTGCGATGCCGAGCAGATCATTTTCGCGGAGTTCGACCGCAAGGCAGCCTGCAGCATCACCTACCTCTCGGGAGCGATCGAGGACGCAGCTCTCAATACCGCTGTCGTGAACGTTCTGGAGGGAACGAAGCCTGCCTTCGACAACCGCGGCCTCAAATACCAGTGACACTCACGACTCCGGAATTCTTGTGGAGCCGAGGTATTGTTCCTGACCGCTGACATCGCCGGCTCTCGAGAGGCGCCAATGACCCGCCTTGCCCGACTTCGGATCGCATCCCTGGGATAGCTGGCGGCGTAGAACGAGAGGCTGGCGGGCATAGGAGCGGTTCTGCTAAGCCCGAGCGTCCTGAGGCGTGCACGTAGAGCGAGTGCGGCCGTGCCGCTCGGCTATGCGGGGCGTAATCTTCATCGCTTCTCAGGCTGCGCCGTTCGTTAAAGACCAGGGGTTTGGAACGGACGATAGCAAGGGCCGTTACGGGCAGTGAAGGTTTGCGAGGCTGTATGGCTCACCTGTCGCCGATTGAGATAGAGAACTGGTTGGCGCTGTATGTCGCAGTTGGGATGTGCTGTGCATTTGCAGTTGCTCTTTCGATCACGACGACAGCGGTGCAGCTTTTCCGAGAAAAGGCTTGGAGTGAATTCCGCACAGTCCACGGCGCGCTCCTTTTCATCCCTCGAACCTGGTGGCGTTGGCAGAAATTGTATCTGCTATCGACTCCCGTAACGCTGGCAATCGTCGGTTCATTCGCTGCTACCCTGACTTGGAGCTGAGGCGGCACTAATCAAAGATGCTGCTCGAAACCGCCGGTGAGGCGGCGATAGACTAGCCCGTTCTCTACATCGCTCGGTTGAATCGTGATGGTGGGAGCGATCTGCTCCAGGCTCCGCCGAAGCGCGGGATGTACCTCGATCTCGATGTGCCCGGCTTGCGCAATCAGCTGCCGGATTTCGCCCGTCGAACGGGACCGCGCCTCGCAAAGAAAGTCGGGCCGGCATGATCCCAGCGGAGTGAGCCGATCGAACACCGGCTTCTCGATCACGAAATCGATCCCGTCGCGATCGAACGCCTTCCTCGCTTCCAGCAGCGATCTCAGAACGCGGCGCTCGAACTCCGTCTCGACCGGAATGAACCGATTACCGGAGAAGATCGGCTGCGCGTACGCCCTCAGCGGCGCGTAGCCTCTCGCTTCTGGATATTCGCCGACGACGACGATCACCAGATATGGCCCCTTCACTGCGTTGCCCAGCACCGCCGGCGATTGGACACGATTGGCAACCCTTATCGGGTCACATCCCGCCGGATAGATCATCGACCCTCTGAACTCCGAAGCGAAGACAGTGAGGAAGCCTTGCGGAGCGTGCCCGCGCGGCCATTGACAAGCGAGGGCTCGGATGCCGGCGTAGGCGCGTCTGCTGTGCAGGGCCCGACCGTGCGTCCAGAGTACTCGGCCGAGTTCGATGCCCGGCGCTATGTCGATGTGGGTGGCCGCCCGGCTCAGCGCGCGGAACTCTTCGACGATCGTCCGCTCCGCAGGCTCGTCGGCGAGCGGCGGACAGATATTGAGGCGGCTGGCGGCGAGCAGGCGCCACAAGAGACGAGCGAGACGCGGGACCGATGCGCTTCGAGTCCGGTCATCGCCACCGTCATCGTCTGGGCGCTGCGCGAGCTTCTCGGGCGCCGGTCTCAACACCTCGAAATAGCCGGTTGGTGGATCGGCCGGTGTCCGCGGGTCGCGCGTTTGCGTTATGCGGTTGGTCACCTGGTCGCGGAAGAACGGGCAGTCCGAAAGATGCTCTGGCCGCTTCGAGCTGGTCAGGCGACGAAGGTAATAGGTCTCGGCTTCAGACAGGAAGGCAGGCGTGAGGATGGGCGGCGGCTGATTGCCCCCGAGACAATCGCAGGCGAGCCATTTGTCTCCAATCCGAGCCTGTTGGACGAGCGTGATCCCGGCATCCTCGTCGTCGTGCGTCCCCTCGCCGCGGTACCACGTCACCAACGCCTCCCGAAGCGGCGATGGCAGGGGAATGCGGGTTCCACAGAGCCCGTCGGTATGGCGATCGATCAACCACATGGCACAGCCTGTTCGAACACTTGGTGTCGATGCTCGACACGAATCGCAGGATTGACAACCGCAATTCGCATGATCTCCACTTCTGGTCTCAGCCGGATCGGAGACCCGAATGCGCTTTCCTAGCTTTTGCATCGTCGCCGTCGCTGCGGTTCTCACCGGCGTGCAGGCTCAGGCGCAGCCGTCTCGACCAGGAAGAACCGTCGAGATACTCACGATGCCGTCACTGCCCGTAGCGCGGGCGATCGATCGAGACGAGGGGTCAGGGGCCGCCGAGTTCGCGCTGTCGGACGCCACAGCCGTGGTCGACGCCTTCCGCACTCATGATCTGAGCCGGCGCTGGGTTTCCTTCGAGATGGCGAGCAGTTTCGCCTCAGCAGGCACAGTGGATGCATCGTCGGACTCAGCTGCCATGTCGGCCGGCACAGCGATAGCTGGTCCCGATCGGCCGCCATTGGCGCTCCGTCCGCCGCCTGCGATCGCAATTCCGGGATGGATGGGCGGACGCCTCGCCTTCGCGGACGCAACGACCCGCTTCACACCTGGCTGCACTCCGACGAGCTACCGACCGGCAGGGTTCCTGAGCAGTAACGTCGAGAGGCGCCGATTCGGCTACTATGCGATGATGAGCAATATCGCCTGCGAGCATGGAATTCCGGTCGGTCTCTTCGATGCGATGATCATTCGGGAAAGCGGCTATCAGGCGGACATATACTCTCCAAAGAATGCCTTCGGGCTGACTCAGCTGATGCCGGCCACCGCGGTTGGTCTCGGCGTCGATCGGTACGATGTTGAGCAGAACCTGCGCGGGGGCGCACGCTACTTGAGGCAGCAACTGGACAGTTTCGGGCAGGTCCATCTCGCCCTTGCTGCCTACAATGCCGGACCGGGGCGGATTCGCAATGGCGCCGTTCCCAGGATCCTCGAGACGCAGAACTACGTTGACAGCGTCCTTCTCAACTGGCGGCGGCTAGCGGGCGTGCCGCGCGTAGCGATGGTGCAAGCGGCTGCCGGAGCGCCGTTCCCGCCGCCCCTCGCTACCGGGCGTACAGCGTCAGTATCATCCTTCTAAGGCGTTGCTCTGGATGCAAATCAACGACTGAATCGTACGAGCTACAGCCCGATCTTCGAAACCTCGGAAAGGAAGTCTCTGCGCGCCATCACGGCCGAGACTTCCTTGACGAGCTTCTCAACGAGCGCCTTGCGCAAAGGCCCGGCCCATTCCTTCCGGACCTCGGTGCCGTCCATGCCCTCGATCTCATCCAGCGCGGAAAGAAGCATCGACGGAAGGCCCTGGAAGAGTTCGGTCAACATTGCGATCGAGGTGGCAAACCGCTCGTCGTGGAAGAGGCGCTGATCGCGGTATGTCTCGACGGTGATGATCGCTTGGACAATGTTGATATCGAGCGCGTCGAGGATTTGCTGAAACTCCCGCAGCGACATCGTCGCTCGTTTGCCAGGGTCGCTGTGTAGAAGGAGACCGAGGCGACTTTTGCTGATGCCAGCCTTCAGCGCGAGCTTCCGCTGCCCCACGTTTTTCTCGGACATGGCTTCCAAGATCAGCGGGATGAAATCCCGCTGGTTGCCGTTGACCGAATTTCCGGCGTCCTCCGACGCCTCGATCCGGGCAGGGGAAGACATGCACCGAGCCCCCTCTACTAGGTTAGGGCTCCGACGAAACCATAGGTGCCCAGCCTTGGCAAGGTCGACTATCTCACTGCAACAGCACCGTTTTGGATGGAAGTGGCGCGAAGCCGGACCACGTTCCCGCCACTGGCGGACGATTCCGCCTCTGTCGCCGCGTCACGCGACCAGAGGCGCTGCAGAATTCCGGCAGCTTTCTGTCCGACGACGTAATTGAACAGCGCCACAGAGATCGTGTCCGCCAGCGTGAGGCTTCTGCCAAGCATTTCATCAAGTTGGCGCTTCAAGGCAGCCAGATTGTCGGCGCTCGCCTCAGCGATGTTTACAGAGATCTGGATGTCGCCCCCGGTAGGAACGGTCGAGAGATGCTCGCGAATGGTCTCGGCCTGCTGATCGACTGCGGCGGCATCGCAAAAGATTCTCCGGTCGAGGAGGCTATCGAGCGTCTGAAACTGCATCGTCTCGTTTGCATGCAGGCGCAGACTCTCGGTCGTAAGGCGGAAGAAGTGTTCAGAGATCTCGAGCGGAATCCGGCGCGGAGCCGCGCTCATTGCATCGATCGTCGAACGCTCCTCGATCACGTTTGCCAACCCGCTCGCTTCCCGGTGCTGCCACGCAGACCAGCTCGATCCGAAGATCGACGGCTGCGAATCTACTCTCATTTATGCGTAGTCGCAATAATCGAGCGGCGCCCCAAATTGTGGGCGCTACGCCCTTGGCCAGCGGGCGCAGCGCCCCTGAATCCGGGGCAGTCCGCCCGGTCCGACGGGGCAAGGTGCCCTGCGGGGCCGGGGTGGCAGTAGTCTTCGATGTATAAAGCGAGCTGATCCACGGGGCACGTTGGAAACTTTGTTGTCGGTCATCGTTGGGGAGGGTCACCCTTCAAATGGGCGCGGAAACAGTCGCGTTCGATTTGAAGGGAAACTCTCATGCAGTCTGTCCTCAAATACAGCGGCCGTGCGGAGCTGGCGATTCTCGCCCTCATCGCGTTGGCGTTCGCGCTGTTCCTCCTTGCCGGTCCGGCCTTTGCCGGAGCGGATACCACGTTCGACACCGCGCTGACGAAGTTCACCGACTTCCTCGAGGGTTCCGGTGGCAAGATCATCACCGTGCTTTCGCTCGCCGGCGGCATCGTGGCGCTCGCTTCGGGCCGTTTCTCGATGGGCCAGATCGCGATCCCGGTCGGCGTCGGCGTGGGCGCCGGCACCGGCATTCCGATCGTCACCTCGACCGTGACGGCAACGATCTAAAGAGTCCGATGGTCGGTCGGACTAGCAGATCCGGCCGGCTCTTGGAGGGGGTGGTGCAATGGCTGCGGACAAGTACGTCATTCCGTCTCATCTAGACGACCCGGAGCTAATCGGGCTGTGGACGCTAGATGAATTCCTGGCGATGGTGATCCCATTCGTTTGGGGAATCCTGTCTCAGCATATCCTTCTTGGCATGTTGCTTGCGGGCGCAGGCTGGTGGGGATTGAAGAAGGCTAAGGCAGGTCGGGCGGCATCCTGGCTGCTTCACATGGCCTATTGGCATCTTCCTGCCGGGTTCACCGGCATGAAGGCCACGCCACCCTCTTACCTCCGGCTGATGGCGGGGTAAGATGGAAATCTCCTACACCCACGCCCAGAGCCAGCGCGTCCTGAAGCAGCGCAACCTGCTCATAGTGACGACGGTCGGCTTGAGCATCCTCTCCGCGATCCTGCTGCTCGTCACCGCGACCCGTGATCGCGAAGTCGTCCTGCAGCCGGTGCTTCATTCGCCGCTTTCCGTGAGCAGCGCTGGCGTGTCGAGGGAGTATCTCGAGCTTATCACGCGGGACGTTGCCGTGCTGACGCTCGACCGCAGCCCGTCCAATCTCGAATACTGGATGAAGTCGGTCCTCGAGATCACAGCGCCCAGTGCGCAAGGTCGCGTCCGCGCCGATCTGATGAAGATCGTGAACGAGCAGCGCGGCTCGTCGATCGCGCAGTTCTTCACAATCCAGACGATGGAGATCGACCCGAAGAACCTCTGGTCGACGGTCACCGGCGATCTCCACACGATCGTCGGCAACAAAGTGATTGCCAAGGATCGGCGGACCTTTCGCTTCAATTGGCAATATTCCGGCCTCTCTCTGAAGCTTGTGGGCTTCGGGATGGTGACGACCGGCAAGGAGAGGGATCAGTGATGTCGGTCTTTGTAATCGGCAGCGCCGCGACCGGCGTTGCCCTCCTGAACCGCTACTATTGCTTCGTCAGTCGCTTCTTCGGCGCGTCGTTGGTTGCCATCGCCGCGCTGCTCATCGCCGCGCCGGCTTGGGCCGACCAGACCGTCCTGGCCTCCGATGGAAGCCAGGTCGACTGTGCTGCCTCGGCGAAGGACCTGACGCGGATCAGCCTGGTCGAGGATGAGTTCGCCTCGGTCTCGAAGATCTCGACCGGCAACACGCAGGACGACTTCTCGGTCGTGAACGAGCCGGTCCGGGGTGACATTTATCTGTCGGTGCCGGATGGCTTCGGCCGCCGGGCGCTCTCCTTCTTCGGCACCAGCAAGCGCGGTTATGTCTACAAGTTCGTCTGCCGCATCGCGGGCGATCAAGCGGTGCAGGTTTTCATCTCCAACCCTGCCATCGCAAAGGACAAGGCGGAGGAAGCTTCGCCGCAGGTCGCCGCGGCCAGTCCGCAGGACAACGCCGTTGAACTGGTGCAGGCGATGTACGCCAACCAAGTCGCCGAAGGCTACGAGATGCGGCAGCGCGCGCTGCGTCCGGTCTACGTCGGCGACCTCAAGGTGCAGATGATCGCCGAGTACCGCGGGGCGGAGCTCACCGGTCGTGTCCTTCGCATCGAGAACAGCGGCAGCGATGCGGTCACGCTGACCGAAGCGACCGTGGCGCCCGCCAGCGCGCTCGCCGTGTCGATCGCGGAACCAAGACTCGATCCCGGGAAGGTCACGACGGCCTACCTCGTCTCTTCGAACGGGAGGCAATGACATGGCTTTGAGCGATCTCCTGAGGCGCAAGCGCGCGCCCCTCGACAGCACCACGGATGAGGGTGTGTCCCCCGTCTCGAGCGACCTGACTACGAACGAAAGCGTGCGGAAGCGGCAGCGGATGCTGCTGGCAGGGGTCGCCGGCGTCGGACTCGTGGCGTCATCCTTCTGGATATTCGGTGACGATGGCGACCGATCGGGCGCGGCGCTGGACGATGCGACCAAGGTCGAAGTGTCGACCAAGGACATGGTCAACAAGAACCTCAATCAGCAGGAGTGGATGGCGCTCTCCGAAAATCAGATGCAGTCGGTCGAGAACCAGCTGAAATCTGTCAACGGGCAGCAGCAGCGCATGGACCAGCTCGCGCAGCAGGTCGAGCTGCTCAAGGGTCAGAATCAGGCGATGCAGGCCGACGGCGCCCGTGTCCTGTCGGCCTATCAGCAGGAGAACGATCAGCTTCGACGGGACATGGCATCGGCCAGGGCAGCGCCACCGCCGGCGCCAGGTCCCGGCGCCATGTATGGACCGGGTGGGACGCAGAGTTATCAGCGACCCGACAGCCCTTCCGCGACGCGGGCATTGCCTGCCGCCGGTAGCGGGGCGGAGGTCAAGCTGGTGAGCTTCCAGACTGCCGATGGCGGTACGGCGACGAGGATCGCCAAGGGAAGCACGACCTTCACCGACAGCATCAACTACCTCCCGCCGAACAGCTTCGCCAGCGCGAAGGTCATCGTCGGCGTCGATGCGAGCGCCGGCGTGAACAGCCAGACGGACCCTCTGCCGGTCGTGCTCCGTGTCACGGGGCCTGCGCGCTCGGTCTATCAAAACGGGCGTCTTCTTACGACGAAGATCGAGGGGTGCCTGATCAACGGTGCGGCGCGCGGCGATCTCTCGAGCGAGAAGGTCTACGTCAAACTTCAGAAGATGACGTGCCCGCAGCCGGGTGGCCGCTACGCAGTGTCCGAGGTCAAGGGCTTCATCGCTTTCGGCGGCAAGACCGGCGTTCGCGGCCGGGTCGTCAGCCGTGAGGGATCTCTCGCGATGCAAGCGTTCCTGGCCGGGTTGGTCAGCGGCGGCGGCAATGCGCTGAACTCGGCGTTCAATCAGCCGCTGGCGACCATCAGCGACAATGGAGAGGGCGGTCTAAATCGTACCCCCAATCTCGGCAGCGTCGGTTTGCGCGCGCTCGGCGGCGGCGCTGCCGAGGCCGGGAAGGACGTCTCGAAATACCTGATCGAGCGCGCTGAACAATATCAACCGGTCATCGAGATGCCGACGGGCGTCGACGTCGAGATCGTTTTCCTGGAGGGTGTCTATGTCCGCAACTGATCGGATGCGACGGCTCGGTGCCGTCGCCCGTTCCGCTCCTGCGATCCTGGCGGTCGGGGCGCTCGGCATCGCCGGTATCGCACTCGCGGCGGATGCGGCGAGGGTCGATGAAACGCAGGTCGTGAGCTTGCTGAAAACTCGGCTGCCCAAGACCGAGCTGACAAAGGTCGACTGCAAGAAGATCGACGGTCTGTGCGAGGTCACCGCAGGATCCAACCTATTCTACGTCAACCACGGCTCGCGCTATCTGATCATCGGCCGGGTCTACGACATGGAAACGCGCCAGGATCTGACTGCCGCGCGATTGTTGGAGATCAACCCGGACATGCTTGTCGGCGGCGCGGCGAGAGCCAATGCCGCCGCCGATGAAGCCGGCAGCCCCGATTCGGGCATTGCCGGTGTGGCGAGCGGTGCGAAAAGGGTTACCGTCCCGGCCAAGCCCGCCGCGCTGAACCTCGCGAGCTTGCCGGCCGACGGCGCGATCGTGTGGGGTAACCGGTCCGCCAAGCACACGGTTACCGTCTTCACCGACTTCCGCTGCAGCTACTGTCGGGCGTTGACCAACGTGCTGCGCAGCATGGAGGTCAAGGTTGTCGAGCGGCCGATATCGGTGCTCGGCAGCCGCGACATCGCCGACCGCGTCTATTGCTCCAAGAACCAGGAAGAGGCCTTGCACGCGGCATACGCCGGCGAGCCCTTCAAGGCGCCAAGTCCGTGCAATACCGCGGGCCTCGATGCCAATGAGAAGTTCGCACGAAAGCACGGCCTGAACGGTACGCCGATCATCGTTCGCAGCGACGGAGTGGTGATCGAGGGTTACCGGCCCAAAGAGTTCCTCGAGGCGTGGCTGAAGGGTGCGACGTCGTGAGCGCGCACGATCCACGGTGCGCTCGCAAACGAGCTTTCATCGGCGTCTTCGGGCTGGCTGCGCTCGGCGGGTGCACGACCTTCGGCGGCAACGTGAAGGGAAACTTCTCTTGCTCGGCTCCCGACGGCATCTGCGCGCCTTCGTCATCCATCGATGACCGCGCTCTGGCCATGATCGCGGACAGCGCCGGCAGCTCGGAATTGTCGCCAGCAGGCGGTTCCCAAGCTCAGGTATCGACCGCCAGGGTTTCCCGGAAGGCTTCCACTGTTCAGCCGCTGCCGCTCGGCCAGGCCGATCCTCGGCGAACCCAGGAGCGCGTCCTCCGCATCGTCTTCCAGCCGTACATAGATGATAGGGGGCGGCTGCATGAAGCAAGCGCCGTGCACGCGGTGGTCCAGCGAGGCGAGTGGCACCAAGAGGTGGTGGCCAATTCGACGAGCTTGCCCGATCGAAATGCGTTGCGAGCACCGGCGCCTGCGGAATCGCTCGCCGATGCCGTCAACCGCGCCGATCAAGGAAGCGTCGCGTTTGCCGTCGATCCGGACCTTCCCGATCCCGCTGCCGTGGCGGCCGCGCGCGCTCGCGCGGTGGATCCGGTGGCAGCTATTAAATCCGAGGTTGCGGCTCGCCTAGCCCCCAAGGCGGGCCGCACGCCGCGAGCCGCGCCTGGCGCCGAGGGCGTGGCAACGCCGAAGCCAGCGGCCGTCGCGCCCAAGGCGAGCAGTGACGTCGGCAAGGAAAAGCTTGGCGCAGCGGGGAGCCCGGAGAATCAGGCACCTCCGGCTAACGCCGCTACCGCGATCGCCGCCGCAGATGAGCCGCTCGCTCCCGCCGGCTCGCTTCCCGCCCCGAAGCCCACCGTTAGAGCCCCCGGCTTCCCCGGCGCTGGCCCGGAGGACAATTAACATGGGTCAAGGCTTCTTCGACGATCTTCTCGCCGGCGTCTTCGGCGACAGCAAACGGCCGGACACACAGCGACCGGATCTGGGAGTACCGATGCTGGCGCATTGGCTACCCTACCGGAGCTACGATCCGAAAACCGGCATCTTCTACAACAGCGCGTCGCGCGGGTTTGTGATCGAGGCGGCACCGCTGGTCGGCGCAGACGAGCGCACAGGGGAAATCCTCGCGCAGTTTCTTTCGGAAGGTATTCCGGCGCCAGGGTGCCTGCAGTTTCATCAGTGGATGTCGCCGCGGGTCGGAGAACGCCTGTCGAGATGGTATCTGCCGCGATACTCGGCTCGCGGCGTCTACGAGCGCATGGCAAAGCACCGCGTCGATTTCCTGACGGACGGCGTGTGGGCGTCGCTGTCGGCCGATGCCCCTTTCTGCCTCCGCAACCACCGCGTGGCGATCTCCTACTCGACGCCGGAATCCTCGAGCGTCTCGGTCGAACAGATCGTCTCGGTGATGGAAGGCATCATCTCGGCGCTTCAGTCGATCAATGTCTCGGCCCGTAAGATGGACCCCGTCGCGCTGATCGGCTGGATCGACGACATCACCTCGCCGACCACCGCGGCGGGCGAGGATGCGGTCAGCTATAATCCCCTCGATCCCATCGCCGACCAGGCGATCCGGCGGGACATCGAGCTGCACGTCGAGCCCGACCGCATGCTGCTGCGCACCGAGCGTTTCCGACCCACGGGTAAGACGCTCGAGGGCGCGCCCGAGATTGGTGAAATCTATCCCGACGTCTTCGACGTCCGATCCTTCTCGGTTCGCAACCTCCCGAACCGCTGGGCCCCCTGGGATGTCGCGCGGCTGATCGGCGACATGTTCACCGACAAGCTGCGCATGCCGTGCCCGGTCGCGACGAACCTGTGCATCGACTTTCCCGATGCACAGGCCACCACCAACAAAGCCAGCTACAAATTCATGCGGACGACGAGCCTGGCGGATTCCAAGTCATCGAAGTTCCTGCCGCAACTTCGCGAGCAGTCGCAGGAGTGGCGGCACGTCAATGAGGAGATCCGGCAGGGTCGCAAGCTCGTCCGGGTGTTCTTCAGCGTCACGTCCTTCTCACCGAAGGGCAAGGGCGACAGCCATGAGCGAGTGCTGAAGTCCATCTATCGCGCCGCAGGCTGGGACCTCCTCGACGATCGCTACCTCCAGGTGATGGGCCTGCTCTGCGCCATGCCGATGACGATGGCCAACGGCCTGTCGAAGGATCTGGAGCGCATGAAGCGTATGCGCACGCTGCTCACGACGACCGCCGCCAACCTGGCGCCCCTGCAGGGGGAGTATCTGGGAGGCGCGGTGCCCCATCTGCTTCTGATCGGTCGGCGCGGGCAGCCGTTTTTCTGGAGCCCATTCGAGAACGCAGCCGGCAACCACAATGTGGCGGTGTTCGGCAAGTCCGGCTCGGGCAAGTCCGTCGCGCTCCAGGAGCTCTGCGGGTCGCTCTGCGGCGCCGGTGCCAGGGTGGTCGTCATCGATGACGGACGGTCGTTCGAGCATTCCGCGAAGCTCCAGGGCGGGGCGTTCGTCGAGTTCACGATGAGCTCGGGCTTCTGCCTCAACCCTTTTTCCATGATCGATCAGGCGCAGGCCGCGGAGGATGAGGACTATCTCCTCGACTGCATGGCGATGCTGAAGGCGATCATCAACCAGATGTCGCGTCACATCAATCTGCTCGACGACACCGAACGCGGGCTGATCGACGGCGCCGTCAACCAAGTCTGGGAGGCCCACGGCAGCGAAGGTTCGATCGACTTGGTGATCGAAGCGCTCGAGGCGACCGGCAACCCGCTCGCCGCCAATCTCGCGATAGCGATGCGGCCTTTCTCGTCGGCCGGGACCTATGGTCGGTTTTTCCAGGGCCAGGTGTCGTTCGAACTGAAGGCGCAGCTGACAGTGTTCGAGCTCTCGGACCTGTCGGCGCGCGAGGAACTCCGCAGCGTCGTCCTGACCGCCATCATGTTCATGTCGCAGCAGATGATGCGCAAGCTCGATCGGTCGATCCCCAAGGCGCTTCTTCTCGACGAAGCCTGGCAGATGCTCCGCGGCGGGGCGATGGCCGACTTTATCGAAACCTATGCCCGAACGTGCCGAAAATATGGCGCGTCGCTCGTGACGGCCACCCAATCGCTCAACGACTATTACAAGTCGGCCGGGTCGATCGCTGCGCTCGAGAACTCGGACTGGTTCGTGATCCTGCAGCAGAAGCCGGAAACGATTGCCGACTTCAAGAAGCACGATCGCTTCGAAATGGACGACTACACCGACGCGTTGCTCCGATCGCTCAAGCGGAACGGGTTCGAATACTCCGATATCATGATCAAGGGTCCCGACACGCTCGCGGTCGGGCGACTCGTCCTTGATCCCTATTCGGCGACGCTCTTCTCCTCCAGCCCCAAGACCTTCGCCGCGATCGATGGCCTGATCGCCGAGGGCCTGAGCATGGACGAAGCGATCGAGCGCATCGCGTTCCCCGACAACCCAGAGAAATGGACCAGCAATCTCGATCAAAAGAGCGAGATCGCGATGGCCGCGGAGTAGGATCATGGCGACGATCATCGACAAGGTGCGGACGGCTGACGACGAGTGGAGCGCTCGCGCCGTTCCCTGGCGCGCTGTCCTCCACTTCATGCTTCACGGCTTGGGCGTCGTGGGTTCGACGCTGCTGATCACATGGGGCCTGTTCTTCCTGTTCTTCCTGCTCCTGGGCGACCTGTCGTTCGGTGGTCTCGTTCATCAGCTCCACAATTTCACGAGCCGTTACGTGGCTGCGGACGCGGCTCGCACGGCTGCCTTCCAGCATACGTTCGGCACAGCGCATCTGATCCTCTCGAGCGCGATCATCCTGCTGCGCCGGGACAAGCTTCTGCCCCGTCGTCGCGAAGAGGGAGCCGGTCGCCGTGGCTGAACAGACCGAACTCGACCTTCCGGCGGCGCCGGCGAGCGCCGGCGCAGTTGCCCCCACGGCTCGAAAAGCGGCCTTCGCAGGGTTCAGCCGACGCCAGATCCTCGCGGGAGCGGCGCTCTTCGCCGCGATCATATGGGGCATGTGGGTCACCCGCGCGCTTACCTCGGTAGAGGAGGAGCCCCTCGTGGCAGCGCGCCTGTCCGCCCTTGTCGGCGACTATGTCGAGGCTCAGCGATTTTCCGGGTCGCCGCCGGACCGCGTCCAGGCCGAGATGCGGGCCTTCATGGCATCGCTCGACAAGGAATTGCAGCGGCGAAGCGCGCGCGGGCAGGTGGTCCTCGTCGGCGAGGCGGTCCTGACCAAGAACGTGCCGGATATTACAGAGAGCTTGAAGGCCGCGGTGTTTGCGTCCGGTGTGCCGGTACCGAAGCGCGCCTCCGTCGAGGAACTGCAGCGCATGCAGGAACTGGCAGCCGCGCAGGCCGCGCTGGCGGCACGCCCCGCCCAGGCGGGTTCGATCGATCCGATCGGCGCGGCTCAGCAGCTTGTGCCGCCGGCTGCGCCCGTGCCTTCCGCGATGCTGGAGCCGAGAGGGCAGGCCGGGCAGGGCGCAACAGTATCGACGTTCGGAGGGCCCGATGGCAGCCCCCGTCCTTGAGGTCCCACCGCTTCGGTGGCGGCCGAGGAAGCGGCTGTGGGCCTTGCTCGGCGTCGCGGTCGCCTGCTCGATCGGGCTGAGTGCGATCGGCAGCTGGCGCGACAGCCATGTGCTGCTCATCAACACGACCGACTCCTTGCCCAATTGGGCTTTCCTGATCCGCCGCCACGCCATGCCGGAGAGGGGAGAGCATGTGTTCTTCGATCCCCCGCGCTCCGAGCTGCTCAAGCGCCATTTCGGACCGAAGCCGCAGATGTTCGGCAAGATCGTCTATGGTGTGCCGGGAGACATCGTCAGCCACTCCGGGCAGCTCGTGACGATCAACGGCGAGCCGGTCGCGCGCATGAAGCCGAGGACCAAGGCGGGCGATCCGCTGACACCGGGGGCGGTCGGTCAGATTCCGCCGGGCTGCTTCTTTGCTGGGTCTCCGCACCGTGACGGCTTCGACAGCCGATATGCCGAAATCGGTCTCGTGTGCGGCCGGCAGATTGTCGGCGTCGGGGAGCCGGTGCTGTGATCCGCCCTGTCGCGAGCGCTGCAGGCGTCGCGCTGTTCGGCGTGACGATTGCCCTAATGGGCGCGATGCGCAGCGAGGCGCGGGACTATGGTCAGGCGGCCCAAAGCTTCCCGGTCATCGAGCCGGACCTGCTCGCGACGATCGAAGCGCGGCTCAAGCGAGCTGAAGCGACAGGCGAGCTTGCACGCACGAACGCGATGTTCGCCAAACGCGTCGAGGCCAAGGTGCGCCGGCCGACCCCCGTCGCCGGTCTCTCACCGGCGTCGGTTGCGCGAGCTTGGGAGTATGATCCGTCGGTCCGGCTCGAGCGCGACATCCGTGATCAGAAGGGCAATCTCATCGCCGCGGCCGGTCAAACGCTCAACCCGCTGGACTTCGTGGCGGTCAAGCAGGCGCTCGTGTTTGTTGACGGGGACGATGCCGGCCAGGTTGCCTGGGCGACGGGTCGCTACGATGACCGAGCCGCCAAGATCATTTTCGTCGGCGGCTCGCCGATCGAAGAGATGACCCGCAGGAAGCGGCGATTCTACTTCGATCAGGAGGGCAAGCTCACCTCGCGCTTCGGCATCGAACACACGCCGGCGGTCGTTCGCCAGGACGGGCGCGTCATGCGCGTGACCGAGCATGTAGTTAAGCCCGGGGGGGCGAGCTGATGCCGCTCTGGTTCGATCTGCTCCGGACGCCAATGGCCGCCCCCGAAACCCGCGGACTGCGTTGCCTCAGGCTGGCTTGGCAGACGCTCTGCTTTTCGAGCGCACTCGTTATCGGCTTCTTCGGTCCCTTGCACCGCGCCGTCGGACGCCCCGCAGCGGTCGCGGCCGCGTCACTGCTGGCGGCGCTCCTGGTCTGCACCGCGGTCTACATCGCGAAGAAGCAACGCGCCGATCGGGCATTCCTTGAGCAGATCGGGGAAGCCGAATGACGTCGCGCCTGCTCCGCCATCTTGTGATCCTCGTCGGAATGGTCCTGACCGGCCTGGTTCTCTCGCCAAAAGCCGAAGCGGCACCAACCTGCCACGGCAAGTTCGTCAATCCGGTCACCGACGTTTGTTGGTCATGTCTGTTCCCGCTCTCCGTGGGCGGCTTGAAGATCTGGCCGAGCGGCCGACCCGATCCGAAAAATCCTTCCTCGCCGATTTGTGCGTGTTCCGATCCGCTCCCGCGGATCGGCATTGCGGTCGGCTTCTGGGAACCTGCCCGGCTCGCGGACGTGACGATGAAGCCGTGGTGCTTTCCGAATCTCGGCGGCGTCCGGATCGCGCCAGGTTTCGACATCGGGCAAGGCTATCTTGCCGGCCCTTCGATGGTCGGCGGCCGCTCGCAGAGTACGGCTAAGTGGCACGTCCACTGGTACGTATATCCGCTTCTATACTGGATGGAGATCCTCACCGACTTCGTCTGCTTCGAACAGGCTTCGTTCGATATCGCCTACATGACGGAGGTCGATCCGCTGTGGCAGGATGACTCGCTCGCGGCCCTGATCAACCCGGAAGCGATCGTCTTCGCGAACCCGGTCGCCCAAGCCGCGTGTGCTGGCGATTGCATCGCCGGAACGGTGAACCTCCCGCTGGATCCGCTCTTCTGGTGTGCAGGCTGCCAAGGCCCGATGTACCCGCTCAACGGGAACATCCCGGCGTCGATTGGCCACGTGCAGTCGTCCCGGCTCGCCCTGTCGCGATTTGCCTACAAAATGCATCGCCAGGCGCTGGCATGGGGCACGATGGGGTCGGCCGGACTCTGCAAAAAGTACCTGATGCCGGTGATGAGGAAGCAGCAATATCGCTTCCAGATGGTCAACCCGATCCCGACCGTCAGCGGACGCTTTGCCTGCTCGGCGATCGGGGCATCCACGATGCCACCCGATGCTGGACGCGCCTATCCCGCCGGTGGCGAGGACATGGGCTATCTCGTCTGGCGCAAGCGCAACTGTTGCGTCCTCTAGGGGGATTACGATGCGCCTTCTCACCCTTGGTGGTCTCGCCCTCTTCTGTACCGCAGGCCTGTCGACGCTGCTCGCGCAGTCGGTCGATGGCGTCGATGTCCAGGCCGTGAAGAAGCGGGCCGCCGATCTCGCAACGGAGGCCCAAGCGTTCGTCGAGCAGGTGAAGGATCGCGGCGATCGCTTCCGGGAAGATGCCGCGACGGTTCAGAGCGATGGCCTCGAGAACATGCGGCGGGTCGCATCAACCGATCTGCCGAAGGGGCCGGCGGGTGCGGTCGATTTCGATGAGATCGTGCAGGGCGCAGCTGGCAATATCGGCGCCAACGGCGGCGAGGCCCCCCAGTTCATCGTCTTCGCCAGCCTCTCGATGCCCGAAAACTCACTCCGGCAATTGGTCCGCGATACCGCCGCTGCTGGTGGGGTGGTCGTGTTTCGAGGCTTTCCCAACAACTCGGCGAAGGACTTCGTCGCGCGCCTCAGCAAGGTCGTCGATCAAGGCCAGCTCGCCAGCATCGGCATCGACCCACGCCTCTTCCGAGCATTCGAGGTCCAAGCGGTACCCACCTATGTGACGGTCTCGTCCGACTTCGACCTTTGCGCCGGCTTTTCCTGCCAGACGAAGCTGCCCCCTTACGACCGCATGATCGGCAACGTGACGGTCGAATACGCGCTTACGACCTTCGCCGAAGGCAATGGGCCGGGAGCGCGGATCGCCGCGGTTGCCCTGTCGAACATGAAGCGCAGCCGGTGAAGCTCAGGCGTATCCTGTCGAGCGGCTTATTGGCGCTCATTCTGACGGTGCATCCGGCCGGCGCACAGGAGATGACCGTTGAGCAGGCCCGCGAAGAGGGCAAGGCGATGGCCCAGCAGAAGCGCAATGATCCTTCATTGGTGCCTTCCAGCGACGAACAGGCGCAGGCGGTGCCGGGGTTCACCGGCACCAGTCTGCCACAGAGCACATATTTCGACGATCCGGACAGGCTTGTGGCGGATGCCCAGGCTTCGAAGGCGGGCAACGAGAGTTACCGGATCGTCACAGACGCTGACCGCGTGCGCCCGACCTTCAGCAATGCGGAGATTCTCGCGACGACCAGTCGCGCCACGCAGGTCGAGAACGATCCCACCGCGTTTCTCGATGGAGAAAGCATATCGGCGGGTTCGGGGACGTGCACGCCGTTGCCGCCGGGGATTGGAACGGAGGGTTATTACGAGGCGACCTGCAACACGGGCACCAAACTCACGGAAGAGCCGCGCACCTGTACGATCAGGATGGTCCCGCAGATTACGAACAGCGAGCGCTGGTTCTACTATGGCGTCCCGGCCAACCTGGCCGGCTACGGGTTCGCGGACTTCAATTATCTCAACGCCAAGTCGGTGGCGGGCGTCTGCCGGTCGACCGGAGTCAGCAAGCACATCTGCGATGCACAGATGGATCTAGGCGCGGGTGGCGATGATCCAGCCGCCTACCTGCGCTTCTGCAAGCGGCGGCTTTCCGGGACCGCAACCCAGTTCTCGTGCGGCGCCGAGCTCCCGCAAGGGGAGCTCCCTCATCATTATAACCATGCGACCGGGACCGTCTTCCTCAAGAAGGAAGGCGAGGTAAGCGTCACCGTCTCGCGTGACGACAGCAGCTGCGCTGGTTTTGCATCGGACGAGTTGTGCCGGAGATCGTCCGACGACGACGTCTGCGTTGAGGGCGCCGAAACGCGGACCTTCGAAGGCGTCCCGATCACCCAGTCGTGCTGGGCATGGCAGCGCAACTACATGTGCCACACGCTGAGCAGAGGAAACGACTGCACGGACCTCGAGAACAACCGCCAGTGCAATCATCTCCGAGATACGTGCCTGGACGATCCCCAAAGCGGACCCTGCAAGGTCGTTGAGAAGGTCTATAAATGTCCGGCGCCGGGCAGCACCGTGCCGGGTGACAAGCAGTATATCTGTGGAAGCGACGTCTATTGCATCAACGGCGATTGCGAGCCGATCGTCCGGGAAGCGTCGACCGAGTTCAGGGACGCGCTCGTCGGACTGCACTCGCTCGATCAGGCGGGGAAGGAATTCAACGAGGCTGATTACCGCGTCTTCAGTGGGAAGCGGGAAACCTGCCACAAGCCGGTCTTCGGATTGATCAACTGCTGCGCTGGCAAGGTATCCGGTGTCGTGCCGGTTGCGGCAGGGGCTGCGGCACTCGCCGGCGGACCGGTTGCCATCGCCGCTTTCGCCACGCCGTTCCTAACCCTGTTCGCCTGCTCACAGGATGAGATGAAGCTCGATATCAAGGATCGAATGGGCTTCTGCCACAATCTCGGCAGCTACTGCTCTTCGAGCTTCCTCGGCATCTGCAAGACGAGGCGCACCGCCTATTGCTGCTTCGAGAGCAAGCTCTCCCGCATTCTTCAGGAACAGGGACGAGTCCAGCTTGGAAAGCCTTGGGGTCCTCCAAAGCGGGAGCAATGCCAAGGCTTTGCGATCGAAGAGTTCGCCCAGCTCGATCTATCGCTGATGGATTTCACCGAGGTTTATTCCGACTTCATGGAGGCCGCGAAGCTGCCCGATGAAGTGCAGACGCTGTCCAACATCCAGCACAAGATCCAGGCCTACTATGACCTACATGGCAACTGATCCGCGGCCCGCCGGGGTTGGCAGCCCGTGCCCTTGGGCCATGACGGTCTTCGAGCTCGCCATCTTCCTGGCCGTCTATCGTGCCATGAGCCCGATCGGTTCGGACGCTCTTGCGGAGACATTGAGCGGCTGGTTCGAGACGGCGATCACCGGTGAGGACGTTACCACTGCAGCAGCTGGAATGGTCGGTCGCGGTTGGCTGGCGATGATTGGCGGCAGCCTGATGGCGACCGAGGAGGGCCGACGGGTCTCCCGCGTGCTCGCAAACGGCCTCATCCGAATGCTCGATCAGGGGACGCGCCTGATCGACGTCGCCCTGATGATGGCCGTGCTGCGCCTAACGACAGGGGAGCTGGACGATGGCCGTCTTTGAATTGCCCGCCATCGTGGCGTTGCTCCTCATCCAGTCGCCGCTTCCGCCTCCCAAACCCGGCCACCCATGCGGAACAAGAAGCACCCGCGGTTTCGACTGCTGCCTCCACCTCCCCGCTTGGAGCACGCCGGCCGCACCCGACCCACTACCCCACCTGCCCCCACCCTCCGCGACAAATCAAACTGACGGTGAAAGGACGCCAACGGATGTTGCGACACGCTAAGGTAGCGATGCTTCTGCTCGTCTTGTCGCCGGTCGTGGTTGGAACGCCGGCATTGGCGCAGGACGGAGCGGTCGCCGAAGACGGGCTCGATCGCGATGCGCCTGACGCCTTTTACTGCGGCGAGCGGAAGCTCGGCCAATGGTTTTATTGTGCCAAGCCGAAGCCGGCCGAGAACAGGGAAGCGCGCCAGCCGCCGCCCGTTGCCAGCGCTGCGGAGCGAATGGCGGCGATCACGAAGCAGCTCGACGAGTTGAAGGCGCGCGCCATTCTCGAGCCGACCGAGGCCAATGTCATCGCCTATGTGCGCTTCCAGCGAGAGCAGCTCGATCGGGCATCGACCTTCTCCGACACTTGGCAACGCGCGCTGTGGCAGAACCCCGATCTCGACTACACCCTACAACGGCCGGTTTCGACCGTTGGAAAGAGACTGTGGCTCGACAACCGGAAGGCCGATCGCGACGCCGTGCTCACCAGGCTGGGCCAGCGCTATGGGCTGTTCTACTTCTACGCGCAGAGCTGTGGTGCGTGCGAGGTGTTCGCTCCCATCCTACGATCCGTGACCGACAGTCACAGGATGTCGGTGATGGCCGTCTCGATGGACGGCGGACCGAGCAAGGATTTCCCGAACTACGTCGTCGACTCCGGCCAGCGCGCTCGAATGGGTCTGGCCGGAAACGAGACGCCGGCACTCGTGCTCTTCGACACCCAGACCCGGCGGACGATCCCGGTCGGCTACGGCGTGCTCAGCGCCGACGAGATCATGGATCGCATCTTCATGCTGACCAACACAAAGGTGGGGAGCGACTACTGATGGCTCAGGCAAGAGGGAAGGGCAGGCGCCCTGGATTCCGCAGGTGGGCATCGACTTGGCTGGGCCTGATGGCGGTGTCGCACTTCGCCCTGGTCGGCGTTGCGCGCGCGGACGTCGCATCGGAGATGAACGGCTTTTTCAACGAGGCCGGCGGCGCCGCGAACGTAACCGGGCCGACGGCGTTTCAGGGGCAGTCGGCCGGCTACTATTCGCTCGGGAACGTGTGGACCCGCTTCCCCCAGAAGAGCGTGTCGCCGTTCAATCTGCAACTTCCAAGCGCCCGGGCAGGCTGCGGCGGGATCGACCTGTTCAGCGGCAGCTTCTCCTTCATCAACGCCTCCGAGATCGTGGCGATGCTGAAGGCCACCGCGAACAACGCCTTGGGCTTTGCCTTCAAGCTGGCGATCGATTCCGTGTCGCCAGAGATTGGCAAAGTCATGGACGAATTCAGCCAGAAGGCTCAGCTGCTGAACCAGATGAACATCTCGAGCTGTGAAACGGCTCAGGCGCTCGTGGGCGGCATCTGGCCTCAGATGGACTCGACCCGATCGACGATTTGCGAGGCGGTTGGCAACAGTCAGGGAGTATTTTCCGACTGGGCGGCGTCGCGGCAAGGGTGCAACAACGGCAACAGACGTGACGCGACGATCGCCGGCAACACCGATGGCAGCATGAAGGATCAGCTCGTCGGTGAGCCACACAACTACACCTGGGAGGCACTGAAGAAGTCGGCCAAGTTCGGCGCGTTCGATCAGTCGTTCTCGGAATATGTGATGACCCTGGTCGGCACGGTCGTCACAACGCCTTCGACCGATCCGGCCGTTGGCGGCAAAGTTGTCATGTTCGGTCCCGCAGAGGAGGCAGTGGTCACCGCGCTCCTCGACGGGACGACGAATGCGCCGGCTGTGAAAATCCTGAAGTGCAACGATGCCGACTGCTACGACGTCGGCGAGCAAACGCTGACCGTTCCGGCCTCTGCCGCGCTTCGTCCCCGGATCGCCTCGATGATCAAGTCGATGAGCGGTAAAATCCGCTCCGATACGGCGTTGGACGCCGCCGAAAAGCAGCTTCTGAATATCGCCACTGTTCCGATCTACAAGATTCTGGCCGTTCAAGCCTACGCGCATTACGCCTTGACCGATGGCGAGATCGAGACGCTGTCCGAGATCGTGGCGGTCGATCTCCTGGCGGCGATGCTGGACAACATGCTCGACCGTGTCGAGCAGGCCCAGACGCATTACCAGACTTTCGATCAGGCGACGGCGGCGCAGTGGAAACAGCAGATCGCTGCGACCCGCCTGAAATTCTCGCAGCGCGACGTCAAGCTCAACAACAAGCTTCAGGTGACGATGCAGATCATCAACCGCAGCATCATGCTCGAGTCCACCCTGCAGAATTCGATGACGCCCGGGATGTCGTCGGCACTCAATTTCTCTCGCGGGCTCAACGCACAGGGTCTGATGTAGGGCAGCGGCAGGGGGTGGGGCGATGTTGGAGGTCTTCACAGTCGGAGGTGGCGAGTATCTCGTCAACACCTTCAACGCCGTCGCGGCCTGGTCGGGGGGAGGGGGCTACCGCTCGCTCATCCGCGTCGTGCTGGTCATGGGCTTCATCTACTCGCTGTTCGTTGTCGCATTCACCCTCAACTTCCGCGCCTGGTTCAACTGGTTTCTGCAGTCGACGCTGATCTATCTTTGCCTGATGGTCCCGACGGTTGACATCAAGGTGACCGACCGGATCAATCCTTCCCTCGCTCCCGCCACCGTGTCGAACGTGCCGCTGGGTCTCGGGGTATTAGCCAGCTTCACAACGCAGATCGGCGACTGGCTGACCCGCACGGCCGAGACGGTCTTCGTGATGCCAGGAGAGCTCAACTACACCACCAACGGCATGGTCTACGGTGCGCGCTTGTTCGATGCGACGCGCAACTTCATCATCAGGGACGCAGAGTTTTCGACCAATCTCGAGGAGCACTTCAAGAAGTGCCTCTTCGGCGACGTCATGCTCTACCAGAAGTCGCTGACCAACCTCGCGCAGTCGAAGAACCTCTGGGTCGACATCGGCCCGGGATCGGAGGCTCGCTCGCAGGAGTGGCTGGAGCGGCAGGGCGATGGCACGGTCAACAACTTCATTGTCACCTGCCGTCAAGCGTACCAGATGCTCGATGCGCAGTGGGCGCCGATGATCGAGGCCAATACGCCGCTCTGGGGGAAGGAGCTCTATCCGAAGCTGAGCAACGCGCTGGCGGGCGATAAGCTCAGGCACGACCTGCCAATCGCGAATGCCGCCTTCACGGGGGCAGGCAGCAGCTATACGGAAGCAATGCGCCAGAATACGGCGATCAATGCCTTCATGCAGGCGCGCAACAGCATGTCGGGTGGCAATGGCGCTGCGACGATCGATACCTTCGCGCAGACGCGCGCCGATATCCAGGCTCGAAACACCTACAACTCGATAGCGCAGCAGGCGATGGCATGGGTGCCCATCCTGAACATTGTGCTGACAGTAGTGTTCTTCGCGATGTTTCCGGTGATCTTCCCCCTGTTTTTGATGCCTCAAACGGGGGTCAGCACTCTGAAGGGCTATGCCGTCGGTTTCTTCTATCTCGCGGCGTGGGGACCGCTGTACGTCATCCTTCACATGATCTGCATGACGCGGGCAGAGGCGGCAGCGACCGGCGTGGCCGGCGGGGGCGTGACCCTCGGCTCATATGCCGGGGTCGCGGCGGTGAATGGCGAGACGGCGACGATCGCCGGCTTCATGCTGATGAGCATACCGTTCCTCGCGGCCGGGCTGGCGCGGGGCGCCATGTCGATCGCAGGCCAAGCGACATCGATGCTGGCTCCCGCGCAGAACGCGGCCGAGGCGGCCGCGGTCGAGGCGACCACCGGGAACTACTCCTACGGGAACGTGAGCTGGGCGAACGCGACTTCCAACATGCGGCAAAGCGACCAGTGGTCGATCGCCCCCAGCTTCATGGGCGGGTCGACCAGCGTTGGCTGGCGGCAGGACAACGGCGCCGTCGTATCCGGGTTTGGCAACGGCCAGGACGTAATCGATATGGGCGGCGCGATCTCGCGTCTTGGCTTCACGCCGACCATGAATAGCGGGACCGTCTCCGAGTGGCGTCAGATGGCGAGCCAGGCGCATCGACAGGCACAGGCGTACGAGAACGCGGCTCAAGAGATTCTGACAAGCACGCACACCGACCGTAGCGCTTTCGGTACATCAACCGAACGCACGACCGGTTTCGAGGCTGGAACCGGGCGCTCCTTCAACACGAACGTCGAGCAATTCGATCGCACATCGGGGTCGAGCTCGCAGGGTCTCGAGGAGCGATCTTCCACCGGGCAAAGCCAACGCATTTCGGAAGGGCATGATCGGACGGCAGGGACGCTCGACCAGGTGCAAGGCAGCCTGACCGGTGGGATAGGTCGGAGCAGCGGCGGGCAGCGTTCGGGCAGCAACGGCAGGGCAGGTGGCCTCCTGCCGAGCGTGGGTGGATCGCTCGGTGTAAGCAGGACGGGAAGCCAACAAGACACATTACGGTATGGCACTGACGAGACGCGCTCGACAGATAGCTCAAGCTCGTCTTCAAGTGGTGTGCGTGACGAACATTCCAGTGGAAGTGGCGCCTCGACATCGGACGGCACCTACGATCGTTCAGGCGTCTTTAGCCGAGCTTCTTCCACGTCTTCGTCCTCTCAAAGCACTGAGGACGCGCTAGCGCGAGCAAAGTCCTACTCAGAGGCAGCGCGGCGACTGGAGGAACTTTCTCAATCGCTTTCACGCGATGCGAGCTTTGCCGAGTCTCATGGCATGCAGCTAAGCGAGAATATGAGCCAGGATTTGGCCCAGTGGTATCGCCAACAGCAGGCTCTTCATCCAAACATGGACGCGCCAGAGCTTTGGGCTACCGACCTCACTTCACAGCAGAAGGCCGTTCGGGACCAGATGATACAGCAATGGTCTCAGGAAAAGCGCGATGACCTTTGGAATGAGATCAGCGGAGATATTAGGGAGCCGGCACTAGTTGACGTGAATCGCATTGGCATCGGTGGAAATAGTGACGTCCGCGCTTCGTATCGCCCTCACGGAGTTGGTCGCATTGGCGGCGCGCCGTTGGGCGGCGATCCGGACGCAGCTGCAAGTATAATCGCGGACGGCCGGGCTCGCCTTGATTCTGACCGAGCGGCTGCACAGGCCGCACGCACGAATCGCGGTCACGCGGCCGTGGATTTGCAGTCTTCAGTATCGGAAGATCACAATCGAGGATTCTTCAACGATCCAGACCTACGAAAATAGAGCCCATCATACAGCTAAATAGAAATAGATCACGGTAGCGCCAAGTAACGCTATCGAGACTGCTCCGCCGATTGAGCGCCCGAGACTCGTGGGCTCAGCTTCCCCCTCAGAAAGCTCGCTGTAATCCTCGCACAGCTCATGAGGCTCTCGATCGATGAGCCTGAGAATGGGGCCGCCCGGATTATCCTGTGTCGAGAGATAGGTCGTCGTATCAAGCATCATCGTTATCCTAGGTGATGATATCATGGCCTTAAGTGCAAGCCAATGACCACGCCGTAACCGATCCGGCCTGCGTGACGAATATAAGCGCGGACTGGTGATCGATCGCGAGGAGCCGACGCACGGAGGGGGCGAGCGTGCGAAGGGCGGTGCGAACGGCCGCCGCTATGCGGCGGAACCAATCGGGAACCAGACCTTTACTCCGAGGCGGATAGGACATAGATTATCGCCATGGCCACGATCCTTTCTTCACGCGAACAGGCTGAGACCGGTGCTCTGGCGCGCCGTGTGGGCGGCTATGACGTGATGATCCGGCTCGAAAGAGAGCTCAAGAGGATCCAGGATGCTGGCAAGACCGGCAAGATCGAGCGCGATCCGAAGACCAAGCAGCTCCGCGTCGTCGCAGTCGCGTAGTTCGCTACTATGGCGCTGACGCTTTCGGTCATCGCCGGCATTGCTCTGCTCCTTCCCGGACTGTTCGCGGTCCTGTTCTGGAATGTGCGAGCGCGGCGCCATTCCGCCTCTCGCCCAGACCTCCCGATCACGGCCGTGAGCGTGCTCGCCATCTCGATCTGCGTGTCGATGATGACCCATCTGACGATGTGGTACGTATTCTTCGCGGGCCGGTTGTTCGCGGTGCGGGTCGGTGACGGATTGACCTACCTGGCACCTGACCTCGCGCTGCTCCCGCCGCTGGCCAACCCCATAGAGACCATCGTGCAGCTTACCCACGGCACGGCGACGAGCCCAGGCGAGGTGGCATTGGTCGCAGTCACCATTCTGTTGGAGATCGCATTTGTAGCAGCCGTGGTCGCGGACGACGGCTTCGACCTGATGCTCGAGGGCATGGACCTCAACAATCAGGGGTGGGTCTACACGTATATCATCCGGCCCGCACAGAACGACTACCGCCCGCTGGCATATGTGCTCACCACGCTCCAAAAGGACAATCTCGGTATCGGATTCCGCGGTGTCGTCGCCGATATTCGGCAAAGCGAACGCGGTGAGACATTGGCGCTGAGCCTCAGCGAGCCGGAACGCTTCCTGTTCGAGCTGAATGCCGGAAAGGATGGGGGTGGATATGGCGGTGAGGCCAGCGAGCCAAGCTTCGTTCGGCATAAGGATGAAGGCGTCGGCGATGTCGTGTCGCTCGACGGCAAGGTCATTCAGAACATCGTGATCTCCAATCCGCAGGCGAAGCGGCTGCAGGAGCTCAAGTCGCTTCTAGACGCAGGTGGCATACCGGCGACGCCGGAAGAGCCGTCCTCGGAGGATCGCTGAGATGCTCAGCGCAATGTTTATCCGTGCGACGATCGTCGTGAGTATGCTCGTCGCGGTAGCGGCGATTCTCGGCGGTCTGGTCTTGCTGCTTCAACGACCATGGTGGCCGTCAGTCGTGTTTCAGACCGGGCAACGACCGCGAGCCTATGCTCCTTGGCTAATCGGGACATTCGCGGCGGTTGCGGTGCTTGGGTACACCTTTCTCGGTGGGGCGGGATTGGCGATGGCTACGCTACTTTGGTTCATCCTTGCGCCGGCGGTGATCGTTCCCCGCGCGACCAAGGCGGCTTGGAATGCCGACACCGAAGAGCAGAGGGAATCTGCGCTCGCTGTGCGCAACCGGGTCCGGCTCGCTGCGCGCGAGTCCGAACTCGACGGTACCGAGTGCTGGAACCAATATGTGCTCGATCGAGCCCGAGCCGAGCGACAGGCGGAGTATCAGCCTCCGGGCGCAGGCTAAGCAGCTACCTCACAGGAAGCTCTCTCCGGCATGGTTCTTGAACCTTTCGGCCGAGCGGACATAATCCGACAAGATCTGCACGGTTTTGTGCCGGCTGACCTCCTGCATTTTGAAGATCGTCGCGCCTCGGCTTGCCGCTTCGGTCAGAAACCCGGAGCGTAACGAGTGTCCTGAAAACGTGCTCGCGTCGAAGCCGGCGTCTGAGGCGCAACGCTTGACGAGCCGCGCTACCGCTCTGTCGGACATCGGCGACGCGGTGAGCTCGTCTCCGCGGGTCAAGCGGCGGAACAGCGGCACTCGCTTTGCTTCGGCCTCAGTCCGTTCCAGGCCGGCTTCGAGGATCCGCACCGCGTCGATCCATTCGAGCAGCAGCGCCTTCGGCATGATCTGAGCGCCTTCCGGGATGGCGATCGTCGCGCCTTCTCCTGCCTGGTCGGTCTTGCTCGAACCGAGGTACAACTCCAGCCCTTTTTCATGCAAGCCGACGCTTCCCATCGTGAGACTCACCAGCTCGGACCGGCGCAGTGCTGCGGCCATGCCGATCGCAAGGACCGCCCGGTCGCGCTTCGCCCGCAATCCCGCACCTTTGATTTCGGCGAGCATGCTCAGCAGCGCGGCAGCATCGGCCGCGCTCTTGCGAGACTTCCGAATCGTCTTGGTGTGGCGGATGCCGGCGAGTGCCTCGCGGAGGCCGCCGGCAGCCGGGTGCGCGGTCGGCGCAGGATAGTTGCTTGACCGGTGGTGGTGCCCGATCGCGGCGACGCGCCGCTCGATCGTCGACGCCTTGAACCCGGCCGTGGCTTGGTTGGCCACGAACGCGGCGATCTGCTCCGGATGCGCCGGCATGATCGCCAGCCCGCGCGATCCGCACCATTCGCAGTAGATGGCCCAGTCTGACCCGTATGCGCGGTGAGTAGCGGCTGCACGCGCGGCCTCCTTGAACGCCGCGGCCTGCTCGAGGTCCTCGCGCAGGTTAGCGAGCATGCCATCCTGCGGCGCCAGCGCCTGCAGGACAGTTCCGTCCGAACCAGCTACATCGTCCGTTGCTTCGTCCACCACGACCGCTACCGCCTCATATCGGACGGGTTTGGCATCCCTTCCGCGCCTTGCCACCTATGTCCGATAAGGCATCTTATCGGACATATAAAGTGACTTTGCGCGTTCGAAATGGTGGTTTCGCATCTTGCACATCCAGCGAATGAAGCGCGGGGACTTAGCAGCCGTTGCCGCCGCCTGTCGTGTAGCGAAGGTCCTGGCAGTAGCGGACGTTTGGCCGCCGTTAGCGGCAATCTTATTTTCTCTGCGACAACTTGGTCGGTGGTGATATCGTCTAGTCGACGGCGGTTCCGTTTTGTCCTGCGTAGCGAGTCGTAAGACCACAATGCTGGGGAGATGGACAATTGGCGCGTACCGAATTTCCGACGAGACAGACTGTAAGCAGCGCTGGCGTTGCTCGAGGTGCGGCGTCCGATGTCGTCGGCACGCTCACACGGGAGGACGATAAAGACATACTGTCCTCACGGCGGCTGGATCTGCCGCCCACGGGCAATTTGAAGGCCAAAGTCGCAGTTGATGACCGTCCATCCAACACCACGCAGGCGGGACCGTTGCTGCGCTTCGTCGCCGGGATTGATGCCGCCGCCGCGCCGATGTCGCTAGACGAGCTTAGGAAGCTCGGCGACCCCTTCTCGCGGGGCGTGCTGCTCAAGGGTGGCACGCCAAGGACCGTGCGGGACCTATTCGAGGCCGTGGCTGCCATCGACGAACCGCTGCTGCCGCTCCGCCGTCTCTTCCTGATAGCGGAAGGCGGGCAGGCTAGGCTGGGTAGGCCCGACTTCGAGTTTAACGCGAGACTTGTCGTGACGTGGCAGTCCGCCGTACCTGGCGCGAGCATCGACGTCATGTTGAGCACCGTGCCCGTCGCCGACGACCCCAGCGCGCTGATGCAGGTGATCGCGTGGTCGGAAACGGACGGCGCCTTCCACTTCTTCGAGCGGGAGCGCCGCTCCGGAGAGTGGGTATGGGCCGGAAACTCGTTCCACGCGCTAGACACGCGATCCCGCGGCAAAGGACCTTTCGACAGCCACATCAACGGGGGCCTTGTGATGAAGGAGCTTAAAGCTCCGTGGAACCATTGGCACAGCGTGAGCGCGGGGATCGCACCTGAAGCGATCCCCGCGGACAGCGAGCTGTTTGCCGAGGCGATTTTCAAACCGATCGAGAGCGCACATTTGCTCGAGCCAATCGTGATGACTGCTGTGCGCCGCTGGACCAGGAGCCGCATGCAGCGGTCCATTGCCGATGCGCGGTTACGCGACGCCCATGACTACCTTCGGCAGCTTCTATGGTGCACCTCGGTGAACTTGGTGTCTTCGAATCGGATTTATGGGCGGCCCGACGACGGCACGTATCCGCTTCCGACCAGCTTCTTCATCGACTTCGATGCGCTCGCCTTTTTGAGTGATGAGTTAGCGCCCGATCAGCCTCTGCTGCCAGCGACACGGCTGAGTGTGGCGGCCGACTTATACGAAGTCGCGGTCACCGCGGCCGGAGTCGGCGTCGTCGAAGACGGCGGAGACGGAACGAGGCTCGAAGGCGACACCCACTTTGCCTTCCTCGTCCCCGAACGCGCGTTCGAGGACTTCGCCTCGCTGCAGCAGCTGGTCTCGTCAGGAGCCCTTAGCGCTCGCACAGCGCTTTGCCTGTTGCTCGTCGACTTCCACAACCCTGTCTTCTCACCTGAGCGCGCCGCGCTGTTGGCACATGCCCCGGCGGAGATCGCGCTTGACGGTGGGTCTGACCTAGATGCCCAGCTCCGCCGCTCGATCGGCGAACCGGCGGCGGGGTCCCCTGAGGCCCACTTCCTTGAGCTTATGGACGACGCGGACGTAGTCGGAACCGCGCGCAAGCGGATTCTAGATTTCCTCTCAGCGGTGCAGGCACGCCTGCTGACGGCAGACGGGGCCGCTGAACTCGTCAGGCTGGCTGACTCCAGGCGTCGCGCCTTCGCGTCCCGCAAGTTGGCCGAATTCCGTTCGTCGCTCGCCATCGGGCGCAATCCGGTCGCACACTTAGCAATGGCGGCAGACGGCTCGCTAATCACTAAAAACACCGACTTCGCCGAGGGAGAACGCTGATGGCATACCGCGCGCCCGGACTTATCGACGAGCTTTCGCCCGCGACGCAGCAGGCGTGGAACGAGCGCCTCTCCATCATCTTCCAAAGCCAGATCGCGTTGGCGAAACGGCTTGTGGAGCCCGACGCCTTGCGCGCTTGGCTCTTCGATCCGATCGCGGATGGAACCGACGGGACAGCGGAGGCAACGATAAGCTGGACGGCCTTTCCCAAGCGGGTCTCCGGATCGGGGCTGCCACCGTCGCAAGGATGGCAGTTGGTGGACGCCGATCGAAACGGCCACGAGGAATATTGCGAGTGGGAGGTCGCTCGCGACGCATCGGGCAAGGTCGTACGCGTTACCTTCACCTGCGAGACCGAGGACTACTTCGAGTTCCTTTCTGACAATGACGAGGACCTGCTGCTCGAGCTCTACCGCCGGCACGTGTCGCCGAACATCGAACTAGCGGACCTGCGGTCCGCCAACGGTGCCTACAACCCGCAGAACCGGTGGAACTTTCCGCAAAACGGCGGGGCTCGTGGTTTGATCATGCATATGGGGCAGGTGAACAATAGCTTCGGCGCTGCGGTGAACCTGTCGGCCGTCGCGACTTGGCCGAGGGTCAGCGATAATGGCACGCCGATCGTGGGCGAGCAGGAGTTGATTGCCTGCGCGCGCTTTGGCGACCGGGTGAGGCACAGCGATCCCCATATCGGCTCCGAGATCAACAAGCTGGTCCGGACAGGCAACGAGATCAGCTTAGCGGACCCCGTTGGTCTCTACATGGACAGCATTGACCTTTCGGACTTCGAGCTGCCGGCTGGCGTTGCGCCGGGCGATCTAATGCGTGTGGTCAGGGGCTCCGCCAACCATATGCTGCGTGTTATCTTCGAGGCACCCGAAGGCAGCGGCTTCGTTCTGGGAGACGTCCGCATCGGCGGGAACCGCATCCGCTTCGGAAGTCAGATCGCAGAGAAGGTCAACGTCCGGATACGTGGAATCGCGCGTCCCGCTGCCAAGCAAGCCCCCGCGCTGCGATGCGACAACCGACCCGAAGCAACGTTCTTGGACGCCGCTGAAGCGAATTTTGCGACCTTGTCCGCAATCTCCAAGAGCAGACTGTCCGCGACCCTGAATAGTGTCTCGGCGGAGTGAGCCGACGTAGGCGAATAGCGCCATCCCGCATGCATGCACGCGGTTCTCACCGCCTTCGAGCGCTAATAAGCCGCGCCGCAGTCACGAGCGTTACGGGCAGAGAGATCGCGAGGCTCACCCCCGAGCACCTTCATTCGTTGGGGAAGGCTATTTACCTGCTCCCTGTCCCGAGCCCTCCGCCTATCTACTTGCCGCAAGAGCACGGTGAGCGGCTACAAACGCCTCACCTCGTGCTCGCACTTCGAAATGTGTCATACCAGCCGAGTAAAGCGCTGATCCTAGCCCGAAGCCGGCGGCGCCTGCCGATCGCCAGCGGGACATTGATTCAGGATTGATTCCGCCGGTCGGGAGTATGCGAGTTCGTTGCGGCAGCACCGCCAGCGCCGCGTGTACGAACGCGGGGGTGAAACCCTCGGCCGGAAACAGCTTAAGTGCCGCCGCACCTGCCGCTATCGCCGCATATGCTTCTGTGGGTGTCGCGAAGCCCGGCAGCGCCGCCATGCCTCGCTCGGACGCGGCGGCGATGATGCGAACGTCTGTATTTGGCGCGATGACCAGCGTACCGCCGGCATCCTCGACCCTTGGGACATCCTCGACGTGAACAACGGTCCCTGCCCCCACGATCGCGCGTCCCGCAAGGTGCTGTGCTAGAAGCTCGATACTGAGCAGCGGCTCCGGCGAGTTCAGCGGTATCTCGATTAGGCCGATGCCCACTTCTACGAGCGCTTCGCCGATCGCCTCCACTTCCCGAGGATGGACTCCGCGCAGGATCGCTATGAGCGGGCAGCGTTCGAAAGCGTCGTTGAACAAATCAATGTGCGAAGACTGATGCGTCACGGGACTGCTCATTTCGAGGGGAGCGCAATATCTGCATACTCTCGGCGGATGAAATCGAGCTTCGGATCGATGTACCGACGACAGAACGGCCGGCTAGGGTCGGTGCGATAGTAGTTCTGGTAGCGCTCGTCCGACGGTAAGAAGCCGGTGAAAGGAATCACCTGCGTGTGAACTTCTTTCGCAGCTTCTTCCGCGAATCGGCGCACTGCCCGCTCAGCTTCCGCAAGTTGGTTAGGTTCGAAGATGTAGACCGCGCTGCGGTACTTGCCGCGGGGTGAACGTGCTCTGCCTGAAGAGTGTGTTCTAAGATGTACTTCGGCCAGCGTCTCCAGGCTGATAACGGACGGGTCGAACGTTACAATTACGCCTTCGGCCCAGGTGTCCGCCGGCGGTTCGGATTGAAGGAAGCCCTGATCCACCTGGGCGACGCCCCTGAGCGCCTGAAAGACGCCCTCCGTGCACCAGTGGCAGCCGCCACCGAGGCCGATCTTCATCGTCATCGACTTTGGGTCAGCGGATGGGTGCCGTTCGTCCTATTGCGAGAGCGAACGGCGTTGATGAAAGTCGTGATCCGAGCCGCGACCGCACCCGCCATCTCGACATGGGGATAGTGGCCGGCACCCTCTACCATCATCGTCTCCGCGGTGAGCTGCGCTGCAAGCGCTTGCGCCTCGGCGCTGGGATCGAGGAAATCCGGATCCTTGGTTCCCATGATCACTAAGGCCGGGACGGTGCTGTCATCCAGAATGGCAGCAGTATCAGCCTTCGAGAGTGACAGCATCCTGAGCAGCGCGTCCATCCTGCCAGGCTCCTTGAGATTTCGGGCGATCGCCTCTTTCACCTCGTTATGATCTGGCGCTCGCTGAGTCGTAAAAAGGCTGGTCCAGTATGTGGTCCAGAACCATGTGCGCCATGGCCCGGCGAAACCGATCTTGAGGATGAGCTGCTGCGCGGTCGAGAGCGGCAGGTCGCGTACGATAGGCCCCAGCAAGACCACTCCTCTGACGAGGCTTGGCGCTTCCCGTGCTGCCCACAGCGCGGATCCCGCGGCAAATGAGTTGCCCAGGATGAACGCCGGACCCGCATCGAGGCTTTGCAGGACAGCGATAGCATCACGAGCTACCGCGCGAGCTGAATAGTCAGACCATTGCGCCGACGTTTCGCCGAAGCCGCGCACATCCATCGTGACGACTCTCAGGCCTGCCTGCTGCAGCGCCGGCCTGATCAACCGATACTCTGATCGGAGATCGCCCATGCCGGGAATGCCGAGAACGATCGGACCGGCACCTTCTGTGTCGTCGAATGCGACGGATCCGCCCTCGTGGCGAACTACGTGCGTGTTCGGAGTGCCATCGATCATGATGCTTCCTTGCAGGACATGTTAGGCCAGCGCCATCGATCCGAAGTCGAACAGACCGTGCTCGTGCCTATGAACGAGATGAGCCGGGCAGACGGCGAAGGACAGTTCTCGCACCTGGGCTGCTGTCAGCTCCGGAAGGCGAGCGACCAGCCCCAGAAAGCGGTCCTGCTCTTCGCGGCCGACGACGCCGTCGGAAAGATCGCGGAACTTTGCGATGTACTGCTCGCGCCCGAAGGGCCGGCGTCCCAATGGGTGAGCATCGGCCACGGCGATCTCATCCTGGATGACCGAACCGTCCAAGAACGTGACGGTGATCCGTCCGCCGAATGCCTTCTCCGCGGGATCGCTCGAGTGATACCGACGTGTCCATTCCGGATCTTCGAGGGTCGATATCTTTCGCCACAGGGCAATCGTTTCTGGCCGCCTCGCGCGCTGCGGCGCGTAGGAGCGCTCATGATGCCAAGCGCCGTCCTCCAGCGCGACGGCAAGAATATACATGACGGAGTGGTCGAGCGTCTCGCGGCTCGCCCCAGAATCCATCTTCTGCGGATCGTTGGCGCCAGTGCCGATGACGTGGTGGGTATGATGGCTGGTGTGCAGCACGATATCACGCACGCGATCGAAGCCGCCTGCGCCTCGAATTCTTGGTCCCAGGCGGCGCGCCAGATCGATCACCGCTTGGCTCTGATACTCGGCAGAATGTTCCTTGGTGTAAGTGTCCAGAATGCCGCGTTTGGGCTCACCCTTGGCGGGCAGGGGCACCCTGTAGACATGGTCCGGACCGCTCAGCAGCCAGGCGATGACACCGTCCTCTCCTTCCCACGCTGGAGAAGGGGCGCCCTCGCCCCGCATCGCTCGATCGACGGCTTCGACCGCCATCTTTCCCGCGAAAGCCGGCGCGTAGGCTTTCCAACTGGAGATTTCGCCCTTGCGCGACTGCCGGGTGGTGGTCGTGACGTGCAGCGCCTGCTGCACGGCCTGATAGATGATCTCAACTGGCAGGTTTAGGAGTGCACCGATACCGGCCGATGCGGAGGGTCCCAGATGGGCGATATGGTCGATCTTGTGCTCATGCAGACTAATGCCTCGAACAAGACCGACCTGAATCTCGTAGGCGGCAGCCAACCCTCGTATCAATGCCGCGCCATTCTTTCCGATATGCTGCGCGACGGCCAACACCGCCGGAATGTTATCGGCTGGATGTGCGTAGTCCGCCGCCAGGAATGTGTCGTGGAAATCGAGCTCGCGGACCGCCACACCGTTGGCCCAAGCGGCCCATTCGGGCGACACTGTCTGGTCAAGCCCAAGACCGAACACGGTTGCTCCGGGCCGGTAGGGATGAGCCCCCGCTTGGGCGCGCGCATTCGCCACCGGCCGGCGCGAAACCGAGGCCGCGGCCACGGCGGCGTTGTCGATGATCCGATTGCCGATCATCTCGGACACTATGTTTTCCACCGGCGTGCGATCCGCGGCGACCTCGGCGATCTTCCAGCCGAGTTGGTCCTCGCGTGCCAGCGGCTCCGCTGAGCGGTACGTGCGGACCTCGTGAACGATCATCGTGCCGTGGCTTTCGGATCGACCACCGCCGGACTGTTCCAAGTCTCAGAAGAGGCAGGGTCGCTGATTTTATGAAGCGACGCGCAAGACTTCGCTGCTCGCGCGAGCATGGCTGGCTGGTGAGAGCGCCTTAGCTCGGTCGGCCTGCCTCGAAGAGAAACCATGCGCGGCGTTCGGCCTCATCCGTCCAAGTGTCGATGAGGCCAGAGGTGGCATTGTCCTTCGCTTCATCCGCGACGTCCTTCGCCCGTCGAAACCCTTCGACCATGTGAAGGTTGTCGGCCCGCAGCTCGGCCAGCATATCCTGCGGCGACACGAGTTCGGCATCGTTGTCCTTGATTGTCTGGTGGCGTGCGATGTCACCGATCGATGTCAGCGTGCGATTGCCAGTCTTCCTGGCCCGCTCGGCGATCGCATCAGTGACGGCGAGGATCTCGGCCGCCTGTTCGTCGAGCAGGAGATGATAGTCCCTGAAATAGGGACCAGAGACATGCCAGTGAAAATTCTTGGTCTTTAGATAGACCGCGTAGCTGTTCGCGAGGATGATCTTGAGCGCATCGGCTACGGTCATCGTTGCGGACTCGTCGAGGTCAGTGGGAGTTGCAACTGGCGCGGGACTGGCGTTGGTCATCGATAAGCTCCCTGAGTGGTGGCTTTCACAGGAGCCGGCATCGATTCCCCTTCGGCCGCTGAGGCCGATAGAATGAGTTTGCCTCGGTTCGATGTCCAATAACCAGCGGCTATAGTTTCGATAGCCTTCGGCAACGAAGGCGCGAGCTGCATTTAGGTCGCAAATCTTACACCGCGCGCGAGATGGAGTTTATCTGGCGGTCGTAAACCCAAGTACAAAGCTCACCACTTTCTCCGAAGACATCTCGCAAGGCCTGAGGAACGTCTTGCCGTTCGCCACTCGGTACAAATTGAAGCTTACGATATCGGTGCCGGCGAGATCTCTCGCAAACAGGCTGTTTCGCCGGCCATCGTCAGACCGCTGTACCGTCACGCCGTAGCGGCGGCCGTCAAAAGTCCCTTCACTATAGCCGCGCGGCAGACCTTCGAGCGCTGCTTCGAAGTCGGCGTTCTCCATTCAGGCAGCCGGTGCACTATCGGGACGGGACGCGGTCGGCAGGCACCCTTGCGCGGCGCGCCAGCCGACCCGCCTGCCTGCTGCCCGCGGCGCCGCGGTGCGGCGACCCGGCGAGGACGCGACTACAATCACGAGCGCGCCGTTAGACCAAGACACCGCCCGAAACGTCGATCACGGCCCCGGCTGTATAGCTAGCCGTCGGACCAACGAGATAGCTTACCGCGGACGCGACTTCCTCGATGGTAGCGATGCGACGTATCGGATGCAGGTCCAGGACAGCTTCAGGGAAATTTTCCGCAGCTCCTGCCGCCATGTCGGTTGGCATAATGCCCGGCTGCACCACGTTCACGGTGATATTGCGCGGCCCCAGATCGCGCTGCACGCCGCGGGCATACCCGGCGATCGCCGCCTTCGTGCCTGCGTAATCGGCAACCCCTGGCACGATCGCGCGAGTGCCTAGTCCGGATCCGATGAAAACGATCCGGCCGCCGTCCGAAATTGTCTGTGCCGCCGCCCGGGTTACCGCCACGGTCCCGAGGACGTTGACGAGCCATTGCCTGTCGAAAGCCGGCCCATCAAGCGTGGGATCGTCGACCAGCTTGCCCTGGACCGCGATCGCTGCGTTGTTGATAAGGATGTTTAGCTTGCCGAGCTCCGAGATCACCTGCTCAACCATCGGTTGCGCAGCGGAGCTATCTGCCTGATCGCACTGGATGGCGATCGCGCGCACCCCTTTGGCCCTCACCTTCTGGACCACGGCTTCCGCCTTAGCGGTCGAGGCGGCATAGGTGATCGCGATATCAGCGCCCTGTTCGGCGAGCGTCTCGGCCAGCACGGCCCCGAGACCCCGAGAGCCGCCGGTGATCAGCGCGACCTTGCCTTGTAGAACCTTCGACATTTGAGCTTCTCCTGTTGAGGCTTGGATGTCTGCGCGCCGATCGAAAGCAGGGGCGCCGACAGGTGGGTAGTATGGGCGCGGTTCGAGGGTTCACGGCGCTCGAGGCATCTGCTGCATCGGTTCGACACCCATCAGCGCCATGCCGTTGCGGATGACTTGTCCAATGGCGTTCGCCAGCGAGAGCCGGGCGTGACTGAGCGGGGCGTCGTCTTCCATGAGGAAGCGGCGCTGCGGATCATCGATGCCGGCGTTCCACATGGCGTGGAATGCGGCCGCGAGCTCAGCAAGGAAGAAGGCGATCCGATGCGGTTCGCGCGCAGCTGCAGACGCCTCCACGACGCGCGGGAATCGTGCCGCGTGTTTCACGAGCGCGAGATCGCGGTCGTCCAGTCGTGTCAGGTCGGGTGTGCCCCCCTGCTCGATGCCGGCTTCGGCCGCGCGATTTGACAGCGAGTGGATGCGCGCATGGGCATAGTGCACGTAGAAGACCGGGTTGTCCCTGGACGCCTCGACGACCTTCGCGAAGTCGAAGTCCATCGGCGCCTCGGCTTTGCGGGTCAGCATGGTAAAGCGGACGACGTCCTTGCCGACTTCCCGAACGACATCGGAGAGCGTCACGAAGTTGCCGGCGCGCTTCGACATCTTCACCGGCTCGCCCGCGCGAAGCAGGCGAACGATCTGCACCAGCTTGACGTCGAAACGCTTGCGCCCTTCGGTGAGGGCATCGGTAGCCGCGACGATGCGCTTCACCGTGCCCGCATGATCCGCGCCCCAGACGTCGATCATCTGATCGGCGTCACGTGCCTTCTCGAAGTGGTAGGCCAGGTCGACGCCGAAGTAGGTCCAGCTTCCATCTGCCTTGCGTATCGGCCGGTCCTGATCATCGCCAAAGAGTGTTGAGCGGAACAGCGGCAACTCGATCGGTTGCCAGTCCTCCGGTTCCGATCCCTTCGGACGGTCAAGCACACCATCATAGATGAGATCGCGCTCGCGCAGCCACGCCTCGGCGGCGGCGGGCCTGCCCGCTTCGAGAAGTTCGGCTTCGGATGCGAAGCGGTCATGACGAACGCCCAGCAGCGCGAGGTCCGCGCGGATCGTTTCCATCATCGCTGCGACGGCGCGCGAGCGGAAGATCGGAAGCCACGCGGCCTGCGGGGCGTGTCGGTAGCGGTCGCCGAAGTCCGCAGCCAAGGCCTGGCCGACGGGCTTGAGATAGTCACCCGGATAGAGGCCTTCTGGAATATCGCCGACGCTGTCGCCCAGCGCCTCGAGGTAGCGGAGGTGGGCGGATCTGGCGAGGACGTTCACCTGCCCCCCGGCGTCGTTGACGTAGTATTCGCGGATCACGCGGTGCCCGGTGAACGCCAGCAGGTTCGCCAGCGCGTCCCCCACGACCGCTCCGCGGCAATGTCCCATGTGCATCGGGCCGGTCGGATTGGCCGAGACGTATTCGACGTTCACCGTCTTGCCGGCACCGGAGTCCGATTTGCCATATCGCTCGCCCGCGTGCGCGATCGCCGCCAGCTCGTCCCGCCACGCGTCGTCGGACAGGCGCAGATTGATGAAGCCCGGCCCGGCGACGTCGACCCTTGTCACTTCCTCGAGCGCCGCCAACTGGTGGGCGAGCGCCTCGGCGAGCTGCCGCGGCGGGACGCCGGCAAGTCTCCCCATCACCATCGCAGCATTGGTCGACAGGTCGCCGTGCGCAGCGTCATTCGGCATCTCCACGGTCACGCCGCTCCGTGCGAGACCGGCCGGCAGGTCGCCAGACGCCTCCAGCGTATCGAGCGCCCGCTCGAGGTGTGCGGCGACGCGAGCATGAAGCGCTGCCGGCATCAGCGGCCGCACCTGGCGAGGAGCTTGCTACGCAACCTCCACCCCTTTCCAGAATGCGAAATGATCCCTGATCGCTTCGGCATCCGCGGTCGGGTCGGGGTAGGTCCAGGCCGCATTCGGATTGCGCTCGCCGCCCACCCGAACATGGAAGTAGCGTGCCGAGCCCTTTATCGGACAGACGGACGAATGAGCACTCGCCTCGAGCCGGCTACGATCGACCTCCTCCGGCGGAAAGTAGTGATTGCCGTCGACAATCACGGTCTTTTCGCTCGCGGCGATAGTGGCGCCGTTCCAAACTGCCGAAACCATTTCCTATTCCCTCTTTTCATTGCTGGCTGGACGCGCCCAGGCGCATCAGGTGGCAGACGCCTCACCCGCGAGAAGCTTGTCGAGGCCGCCTTTGGCATCGAGCTCCAAGAGGTCGTCAGACCCTCCGATGTGCGTGCCGTTGATGAAAATCTGTGGAACCGTGGCCCGGCCCGACGCCTCGACCATAGCCTGCCGCTGAGCAGGATCTTCCTCGATGTCGTGTTCAGTCCATTGCACGCCCTTCTGCGTGAGCAGCGCCCTCGCGCGGCGGCAAAAAGGACACCAGCTGGTCGTGTAGAGAGTGATTTCGGGCGTCATGGCTACTGTCTCCGATCGTTCGCTGTTGAGGTCGATTGTGATGCCTCGGGCATTTCGTCTCAGCCGAAGGTGAAGGCGAAAGCCTGAGCGCCGGCGTCGAGGAACTCGATCGAGAAGGTGCGCTCGCGCACGGCTCCCTTCTGCCGAACGAGCTGGTAGAGACGTTGCCCCTCGATCATGCCGTTCCCAGCGTCATCGATGTCCGTGCCGTGATCGCCAGCGGGTGGCTTGCCGTCGATCGTGACGCGGAACCGAACCCGCCGGCCCGTGGCGGAAGGGCCGAGCACCAGGTGCACGTCGCGGGCATGAAAGCGGTAGACGATGCGGGCGCCGGCCGATTGGGCCGTGGCATGTTCCGACCCTGCAATCCAGCGTCCGGAAAGCGCCCAGGCATTCAGAGGCAGCCGAGGCGGCGCGACATAGTCATGCCCGGTTTCGCGCACGAGGCCCCCCGGTGACGTGAAACGCTCGCCACGCACATAGCCCAGGTAGGTCTCGGGTGAGCGTACATCGTTCCAGCTCGCTGCCGCCGAGCTTCCCGCAGTGCGCACCGATACGGTCCGCATGTCGCCGACGGCCTGGCCATTCTCGGCGAGGAGCCGCTGGATGACCTTTTCGGATTCGGCGTAGTTGCCTTCGCCGAAATGATGGTATCGGATGCGGCCGCGGCCATCGATGAAATAGTGGGCCGGCCAGTAGCGGTTGTCGAAGGCGCGCCAGATCGCGTGATTGTTGTCCAGCGCGACGGGATAGGTGACGCCTAGGTCACGCACCGCCTTCGCGACGTTGCCGGGATCCTTTTCGAAGGCGAACTCGGGGGCGTGAACGCCGATCACGACGAGCCCGGCCGCCCGATACTTCTGCTCCCAGGCTTTGACGTAGGGCAGCGTTCGCAGACAATTGATGCAGCTGTATGTCCAGAAATCGACCAGCACGACCTTGCCGCGCAACGCCTCTCGCGTGAGCGGTGGAGAGTTCAGCCAGTTCGTTGCACCGGTGAGCGGTGGCAACTCCCCCTCGATGGCGAGCGGGCCGTCTCCCAGCATGCTGGTTTGTGCCGAGCGATCATCCAGCCGGAACCTGTCCAGGAGTTTCTGTTCGACGGTCGACGTGCCGGCGAGCGAGAGCCTGGTCAGCAGGCCCGTGTCGAGCCCCAGCGCGATGGCGGCCACGGCGACGAGCACCAGCGCGCCGAGTGAGCGGCGGAACCAGTCGCCGACGCGGATCGACCGCTTCATCGCAGCGAATACGCGCCCGCCGACGAGTAGCGCCAGCGCGAGCGACGTTGCCGCGCCGGCGGCGTAGGCGAGCAGCAGCAGCGACGTGCCGACATTGGCGCCCTGCAGGGCAGCTCCGGTCAGAATCAACCCGAGGATTGGTCCCGCGCATGGCGCCCATAGAAGACCGGTGGCGAACCCTAGCAGCAGGGATGCCCAGAAGCTGCCGCCGGAGCGTTCCGGGCCGGTCGCCTCCGTGAGACGGGCGCCCAGCTTCACGAGCGGCCTGGTGGCCCGATCCGCGAGCGCGGGAAAGAGCAGCAGAAGGCCGAACAGCCCCAGTATCAGCAGCGCCACTGCTCTCCCGAGGCTGTTCGCCTGCACGGCCCAGCCGCCTCCGACAGCCGCCAGCGTCGCCACCCCGGCGAAGGTTACCGCCATACCCAGCAGAAGCGGCAGGCCACTGCGCATGAAGGGCTGACCTGCTCGCGCGAACACGAAGGGCAGCACTGGCAGGATACATGGGCTGATGATCGTCAGCACGCCGGCGAGGTAGGAGAGCATCAGCAGCAGCATCACGAGCACTCTTTCAGCGAGAAGAGGAGTAGCCGGGGTCTCCAGGCATCAGCGTCTCGTCCCGACCGGGGGCTGGAGCTTGCGCCGGCATTGATCCGCAGCGAGCGGGCGCGAGGTATCATGCCGCCATCCTCCGGACTGTCTCCAACACCCGGTCCTGACGATATGGCTTCGAGAAAAAGACGATGTCCTCGGGGAGGTCGGTCCCTTCCGGCCAGGGTCTCCCCGACGTGATGATGATCTGAATGGCGGGCCAGCGCTCGCGAATGCAGATCGCCAGCATGATGCCGTCGATCCCGCCGGGCATGTCTACATCGGTGAAGACGACTCGGACATCGAGCCGATCTTCCAGAGTGACGATCGCGTCCGTGGCATCGGCCGCTTGCAGCACCTCGAAACCGGCCTCCTCGATCATGTCCGATGCGAAAAGCCGAACAAGTGGCTCGTCTTCCACGACGAGAACCACGGGCCTCATCATTATACGCATTCCTCCGTCAGCCCTTGGCCAGGTGGCGCATGGGGGCTTGCAAGTCGGCCGCGAAACCGCCCGGGTCGTAGCGAAGGTCCACTCCGCCGGTGCCGGCCAAGCCGATGCTGATGAGCTTCGAGCCGAAGCCGCGTCGCGTCGGTGGAGTGACTGGAGGTCCTCCCCGCTCGCGCCATTTGATCATGAGGCGATCGTCACCATCGTCACTCTCGATCTCCCAGGTCAGCGAGACTTCGCCGACGTCGCCCGTCAGAGACCCGTATTTACAGGCGTTTGTCAGAAGCTCGTGCACGATCAGCGAGAAAGAGAGCGCCGCCCGCGCGCCCAACGCCACTGGTGGACCGTCCATCTTCACGCGATCCATGAACCCGATCGCCTCGACCACGGTCGTCGCGATCGACTTGAGGTCGGCCTGCGCCCAGCTATTCTGAAGCAGTGCGTCATGCGCGGCGCTCAGCGCCATCAGGCGGCGTTCGAAGGCATAGACTGATTCACGGTCGCTGGCCGATCGCAATGTCTGGCTCGCGATCGCCTGAACCATGGTCAGCATATTCTTCAGCCGGTGCGCTATCTCACCATTCACGATGCGCTGCTGCTCGTCCGATCGATGTCGCGCCACGCCGGCTTCGAGACGGTCGGTCGCGCTACGGAGGAACGCAATTTCTTCTGCCAGCCAAGGCCTGGGCTGCGCTGAATGGACGAAGAACAAGGCGATCGTCCTGCCATGTTCCCGTACCGGCATGTCGATGAGCGCGCGAACCCCGATGCGCATTGCGATCGAGAGGTTCGAGAATGCGCGTTCGTCGGTGAGAGCGTCAGCGACCACCAGCGGGTCGCCATAAACGAGCGGCTCCCGCAAACTCACATACTCGTCGAGGCGATGACGGCCGGCGATGCTGAGAATGCCGGGTGCAGTCCAGTCGGTCTTGATGTCGATCGTCTCGACTGCGTCATCGACCGACCCCAGGCCGGCGCGATCTGCGGTCAGCACGCGACCGACGATAGCGGCGGTAGCTGATGCCATCTGCCCAGCGTCTCCGCTACCCCGAATGGCCTCGCCGATCTCGACCAAGGCGGCCTGCAACTCCGTCAGGCGATTGCTGACCCTGGCGGTCCGACGAAGCTCAAGGTTCTCGCTGGCGAGGCGAGCGAGAGCACGCAACATCGCCCTTTCCAAGTCGCTCAGCCCTTCGGGGCGTGGCTCGGTGTCGATCACGCACAGCCGGCCGACCACGGTGCCGGAACGCAGAACCAGCGGTGCGCCGGCATAAGCGCGGAAGTGCCGGGCGCCTGTGACGAGCGGGTTGCAATTTGTGCGATGATCGGCGGTCAGATCCGCAATTTCGAGCATGTCTCCGCGATCGATCTCGATCCGGCATACGGAGTGCTCGATCTCCGTTTCCCGGACGTCGAGGCCGTACTTGGCCTTGAACCACTGTCGGTCGACATCGAGGAGGGTGATCAGCGCGATCGGGACATCGCAGGCCTTTGCCGCGATGAAGACGAGGTCGTCGAAGGCTTGCTCGTCAGGCGTGTCGAGAACCATGAGATCCGCAAGCGCACTTGCCCGATGGACCGAACCGGCGTCTGCAACGTCAGCGTTCACTGCCACTGATCGCCTCCCATCAAGGAACCGCCTTGTCGAGACGCGTGATCGCGAAAGGCCGCGGCGAAGCTTTTCGGCGCGCGAGACACGGCCCGCGCATGCCCGCTCGGGTAGCTGCGTACCGAAACAGCCCCGAGCTGCCGACGGGCGCGAGCAAAAGTTGGGGCGAGCGCCTGCACGTCAGTGTCCGATGGTGCGCGGCGGCCATGTCGCCGGAGACACGGCAGATGATCCTTGAGGGCGCGGATCTGCGCCATCAACGGTGAGAACGATCTTCCCTTGGATGTGCCCATCCGCAGCGCGCTCGTGCGCGGCCGACGCCTGCGAAAGCGGGTAGGTGCTGTCGACGGCAACACGGACGGCCCCGCTTTGAAGCAACTGCCCTAGCTCGGCGAGCTGCGCGCCGTTCGATCTGACCTGTGTCGCCGAGACGGTTACACCGAGGCGAGCGGCCTCGTCCTGGCCGGCGAAGCCTAGAGGGAAAATCGGGAAGAGCGCGCCCCCGCGTCGGATCGTGCGCAGGAAGCGGTCCGCCGTAGGACCGCCGACGGCGTCGACCACAAGATCGACGTCGCGCACGACATCCTCTGGCGCAGTCTTCGTATAGTCGATGAAATCGTCCGCACCGAGATCGTCCAGGAAATTCTCGTGCCGGCCGGATGCGACGGCGATAACGCGCGCGCCCTGTTGCTTCGCAAGCTGGACCGCGAGATGGCCCACCCCGCCAGCCGCGCCATTGACGAGAACCCATTTGC
The DNA here is from genome assembly GCF_009811895.1 of Novosphingobium sp. TCA1. Taxonomy (NCBI): domain Bacteria; kingdom Pseudomonadati; phylum Pseudomonadota; class Alphaproteobacteria; order Sphingomonadales; family Sphingomonadaceae; genus Novosphingobium; species Novosphingobium sp. TCA1. The sequence goes on from NZ_BLJH01000018.1 coordinate 58,647, forward strand.
CGGCAAGCGGGACGGGATCGTGACGATCTGGCTGCAGCGGATTGGGCTCGTCGTGACCCAGATTGATTAGGAATTGCCAAGCTGTGAGGCCCGACATCGGGACGGCCGCGGCATGCACGTGATCAATCGCCCGCGGCTTGATGACCAGGTCCGATGCCGGCGCGGATACATATTCGGCATATCCCAAGCTGTCGCCGTAGCTCGGGAAACGGATCATGCCGAAGGCTTCGTCGCCCGGCGCGAATCCCTGCACATCGTCGGCGACAGCAACGACGACACCGGACACGTCCGACCCGGGAATGACCGGGAACGCGACCTCCGGCCGCCATTCCGGCGGCAGGGCCTTGTACCCTTCCCGCAGATACCAGTCGGGGGGGTTGATGCCCGCGGCGAGCACGCGGACGAGCACTTCTCCCGGTTTGATGTCAGGCTTTGGAGCATCTTCGTATCGAAGCACGTCCGGAGCGCCGAATTCATGGAATCGGATGGCTTTCATATTGCTGGCCTCCTTCAGACGCGCTCGAGGAGCGCGACGGTGCCCTGTCCGCCGTCGGCGCAGATGCTGACGATCGCCCGTGATCCCGCCGGCAGCGCCCACAGCTCCTTCACCGCCTGGCTGAGGTCGCGGGCGCCGGTGGCGCCGAACGGATGCCCGATCGCCACGGAACCGCCGTTCGGGTTGACGCGATCCCAGTCGAACTGGCCCATGTCTTCGTCGACACCCGCCTTCGCGCGTACCCAGTCCCGGTCGGTGATGGCCGCGACGTTCGCCAGCACCTGGGCCGCGAACGCCTCGTGGATTTCCCAAAGCGCGATGTCGGAATAGCTAAGCCGATGCCGAGCCAGCAGGCGCGGAATGCCATAGGACGGCGCCATCAGCAGACCTTCGGCGTGAAGGTCGACCGCTGACACCTCGTAGTCGACCAGCCGGACGCACGGCGTGTCGGTCGGCAGTCTTGCGACGCCCGCCTCGTTCGCGACCCAGCAGCCGGCGGCACCATCGGTGATCGGCGAGCTGTTGCCAGCCGTCAGGGTCCCGGAACCGCTCTCTCGGTCGAAGGCAGGCTTCAGGGCGGCGAGGCGCTCGGCCGACGTGTCAGAGCGCGGGTTAGCGTCACGCGTCAGCTCGGGCAGCCGGATAACGAGATCATCGAAGAAGCCGGCATCCCAGCCAGCGACCGCGCGCAGGTGGCTCTTGAGCGCCCAATCGTCCTGGGCTTCGCGCGAGATCGACCAGGCCTTGGCCGTCTCCTCCATGTGATCGCCCATGGTTCTGCCGGTGATGCGGTTGGCCCACCCCTTTGTCGGCAGGACATAGTCGCGCGGCGTGAGGGCCTGCAGCGCCGCCAGCGCAGCGGCGGGATCCTTCGCGAAGAGATCCGTGAGCCGTTTCGATGCATCTGGGGTCACGGCCAGCGAAGGCCGGCTCATGACCTCGGCGCCGCCGACCAGTGTCAGGTCAGTTCCGCCGCCGAGCATTCCTGCCGCTGAAAAGGTCGCCGTCATGCTGGTCGAGCATGCGAGAACCACGGAGAATGCCGGCACGCTCGGATTGAGCCCGGCATCGAGCCAGACCTCGCGGGCGATGTTGCTCCAGCCCAGGTTCGGGATCACGGTTCCCCAGAGGACGAGGTCCGGCTCCGCCTGCCTCGCCATCGCCTGCGCCACCGGGACGGACAGCGAGACCGTGTCGTATCCCGCCAGCGCTCCGCCGCCGCGGCCAAACGGGGTCCGAAGGCCGGCGGCCACGAAGACGGGTTCGGCGAAGCGGCTCATGCTGGTCTCCCGAGAGTCTGGAATTGCGCTGGAATGAGGTAGAGGGACGCGGTCGCGGTTGCGCGGCGTGGTCGTCGCATCACGATCCTCCCTGGGGATCGCCGCGCAGGTCGATCACCATCTTGCCGCTGTTCTTCCCCGCGAAGAGGTCGAGGAAGGCAGCTGGCGTGTTCTCGAGGCCGTGAAGCACGGTCTCCTGCCATTTGACCTCGCCGTCCAAAATCCATCGCGCGACGTCGCGCTGGAAGTCTTCCCACACGGACATGTTGTGGATCGTGATGAAACCCTGCAGCAGGATGCTTTTTTCGATCGCGGCGTAGATGTTGCGGGGGCCGGACGGCTCGCTGTTATACTGGTCGATCATTCCGCAAAGGGCGAAGCGGGCAAAGTCGTTCGCGGCGTTCAGCGCTGCCTCTAGATGCGTCCCGCCGACATTGTCGAAATAGACGTCGATGCCTTCTGGTGCTGCCTTGTCGAGCGCTGCCGACATGTCCCCCGCCTCCTTGTAGTTGATCGCGGCATCGACGCCCGCCTCGTCGCGTAGCCAGCGAAGCTTTTCCTCTGAGCCGGCGGAGGCCACGACCCGGCATCCCTTGATCTTTGCGATCTGGACGGCGAGCGAACCGACCGAGCCGGCTGCGGCGGAGACGAAGACGGTTTCGCCCGACTGCGGCTTTCCGATCCGCAGAAGGCCGATGTAAGCGGCGAAGCCGGGAAACCCGAGCGGCCCGAGATAGGCTTGTTCCGGGATCGCAGGATCGAGCTTGGTGGCAGAAGTGGCTTCGATGACCGCATAGTCACTCCACCCGGCGAAGTGGCTTACGACATCGCCCGGCTTGAGGCCGGTGTCTTCGCTTTCGATGACGACGCCGATCGCGGCCCCATCCAGGGGCTCGCCTATCTCAAACGGCGGCATGTAGCTTTCGCGCCCGGTCATCCTTCCGCGCATGTAGGGGTCGACCGAGAGCCAACGATTGCGGACGAGAACCTGCCCGGTGTGCGGAGGCGCGAGCGATCGTTCGACGAGCTCGAAGTTGTCCGGCGTGGGTAGGCCGTCAGGACGAGCCCTGAGATGAAACTGTCGCGCGACGACCGTCATCCCATCAGCCCTCCCCGCCTATCGCCGAGGTTTAGCGTCCTTGGCCGAGAGGGCGCGGCGAGACCCACGCCGCTATCCACCGTAGCGCTCGGTTTTAATTACCGCGGCATCCAGACCGGCGAGCAGAGCGCCATCGGTCGCTTTATTCACGAAGCCGTTCGACCCGCAGACGAAGACGTGGGCAGGCGTGCGGGGAAGCCGACCGATGACCTCCTGGACGACTGCGCTATCGATCCGCCGCGCGAAGTCTGTCGCGCGCCTCGGAGATTCACGCGTGATCGCCAGCGTTAGCACGAAGGCGGGATCATTCAATTCGATGACCTGCAGCTCGTCCGAGAACAGGACGTCACGAGCCGTGCGGGCCGACAGGAGCAGGGCTGTCGGAACAGTCTGTGCCATCTCGCGGCGCTGTCGGATCATCGCCATCAGCGGGACCAGGCCAGAGCCTGCTCCGATCAGGAGGATCGGCTCGGCTGCCTGCCCCGGCCAGAGGAAGTGCCCGCCGAGTGGGCCGCGGAGTTCGATCTCGTCACCGACCGCTGCCACGTCGTGGAAGAAGGGGGACACTTCCCCGTCGGGCAAGCGTTCGATGGCGAGCTCAAGGACCCCTGTATCGTTGGTTGGCGAGGCGATCGAATAGCTACGCATCGCCGTGTAGCCGTCAGGCGCCGTCAGGCGCACGTCGACGTGCTGACCCGCCACATGGGTGAAAGGCGTGCGCAGCCGGAAGAAAAAGCTTTTGATCGCCGGGGTCTGTTGGAGGACCCGGTCAATCACAGCCTTCTGCCACGGCGCTGCCTGCACGGCGCCATCAGTCATGAGTGTATCGCTGCTCGCGCCACGGATCGCCGTAGATGTGATAGCCGCGAAGTTCCCAGAAGCCGGCTTCGTCGCGCGTTGTGAACTGCAGCGCTTTCACCCACTTGGCCGACTTCCAGAAATACAGGTGCGGCACGAGCAGGCGCGCTGGGCCGCCATGATCGCGCGGAAGCGGCTGCCCGGCATATTTGAGCGCGACCATCGCCTTGTCCGAAAGCAAATCCGCCAACGGCACGTTCGTCGAGTAACCGTCGTACGAATGCACGAGGACGAAATCGGTGGGGTGCTCGAGCCCGGCGTCCGCGAAGATGTCCTCGATGAGTACGCCTTCCCATGCCGTATCCAGCTTGGACCAGGACGTGACGCAGTGAATGTCCTTCTTCACCTTGGTCTGAGGCAGAGCGTTGAACTGGCTCCAGTTCCAGACCTTGACTGGCTTCGGCCCGATCTTGACCGTGAAATTCCATTTCGCGGTATCAAGATCTGGCGTCGGCCCAGCCGTCAGAACCGGAAAGTTCTCGACGAGATGCTGGCCAGGCGGAATCCGGCCGGACTGGTCGCTACCCGATCCGCGACCGGTAAAACCTCTGGTGACCATGCCGGACTCCCCTTGTTCGTCGCGACAGCCCCGGCCTAGTTTTCAGCTCACTCTCCTGCGTCACAAGTCTTACGCACGCGGATCGAAACGAAGATAAACTTTGTGAAACCTAGGTGCCCGATGCTTTGCCAGTATAGACATGATTTCGTTCGTCATGATTCGTGACGACAGCGTGTTGATTATAACTTCGGAGCAGAGCCGTTTCCCAATAGCCTGTGACTATAGTTTCAATAGCTATGAGGGCATTGGTTGCCGCGCGATCGCCAGAACCCAGGCAACCGCGAGCACCCGCAAAGCTGGGGATTAGTCCGCAAACGCGAGCGGCTGCACCGCGATCGACCGCGATCCGATCCAGTCGAACCCCGATATGCATTCAAGGTTCGATCGAGCTATCTCGCAAATCCACTTCATGAGCGGAAGCGAGCTGCGCCTTTAGCACCGGCCAGCTGTCGCGAATGTCTTGGCGGTAGGTTTCTCCATCGCTGACACGCTGCAACAGCGGATCGGCAAGCCAGGCGGACTGCTGCGGGCTGAGCAAGTCAGGGATCGAGTTGCGGTACGGCACGGCCAGATTGATCCGAGTTCGCTGCGCCGCCGACAGCGGCAGGTGGCGGACGGCATTCTTGCGCAGGTAGAATTGCGGCTCGCGGTCTAAACGGAAGCTGCCACGCGCCACCGGTGCGAAGCCCTCCGCACGGGCGTAGGCGTTCAAGTCGACCCGAGTGACGGCGCGCGGGTCGAAATGCACCTGCACCGCTTCTTCGCCATCCACCCAACCCGCATCGGTCGTGATCACGGCGGGATGTTGAGCGAGGCTCGTCTCCCCCGACCAAAAGCACGGCGTCGTAAAGATAGCCCCCTCGCTCAGACCATGTTCGATGAGCAGATCACGCCCCAGCAGACGGAAATAGGCCGGCACGTCGCTGCCGAGAGCTTCCAGAGCAGCGCTGAGCTTCTCGTGAAGCGCGAGCGGATCGTATCGATTCGCTAGACGGGGCAAAAGCTCGGTTCCATCTGACCGAAGGAAGCGCATGACCGGGTTGTTCCAGGATCTTTCGCCATAAAGGCGCATAATCCTGGCATCAGCGCCGGGATGATTGTTGAAGACCGCCACCGGCACGAACCGCTCGGCGATCAGCTCCACCATCAGTGGATGCGTAAGAACGTCCTGCCCGAAGTTCACGCAGGTCGCGCACCCCGGAATTTCCTGAAACAGCAGCAAGACAGGCCTGCCCTGAGCGGCCGCGAGCGAGGTGGCCTGATCATAGTCGCGCAGCCATGCGACATCGCCGAGCTCATGATGCTCGCGATGTGAAACTCGTGTCTTTGTCATGCCATCTATTTAGTAAAGCGAAGCGGCAATGCACCTGATCGATATCTGCGGCGTCGAATATTTCGGCTCGCAGAAAGCGATCCAAGCCGCTGATCTTACAGCTTGGCTATCGAAACTATAGCCCACGGCTATTGGAAAACAGAAGGCGCAAACTTCATAGTGCCGACGCCCGGATCGACGTCGAAGCTTGTGCAAGGTGCGGTCATGATCTCGCGGACAAAGCAGATCATAAGCACCAAGCCATTCAACAGGCTGGCCGCTGTGATCTGGAGACATTGATTTCGGATGTCGAACGGCATCTCTGAGGAGGAGAGACGCAGTGGCCGCTCCCGAGCAATCAGCCCCCGAATTGCGGGTTAGCCAGTGGATCGGAGGAGACGGCACGAAGCTGGACACCCCAATTACACTTTCTCAATTGGGGCAAGGACCGAAGATCCTCTTTGCGTTTCAGCACTGGTGTCGCGGTTGCCACCTGCACGGCTTCCCGACCTTGCAGCGCCTCTATGCCGGCCTGGCGCCGAAGGGCGTCGGCTTTGCCGTGATTCAGACGGTTTTCGAGGGAGAGCACGAAAACAACTTCGAGAAACTGCGGGCAAACCAGCTGAAATATGAGCTTCCGGTCGTATTCGGCCATGACCCTACTCCGCAAGGCGCCCGCCTTCCGACGTTCATGGAGGATTACCGGACGCGCGGCACACCTTGGTTCAGCGTCATCGATGCCGCGGGCGCGGTCGTATACTCGGACTTCCAACTCGACGCGGACAAGCTGGTGGCGCATCTGGAACAGGCTTGATCGATGCGCCGTTGGCTCATCCTTGCCATCACCCATGTCGCGACGCTGTCACTGGGGTTTGCCGCCGGCATCTACGCTCTGCCGATCCTGACGGCGCCGCCTCCGCCGGATGCGGCGGCGTTCGCGTCGACCGAAGCGGAAGCCCTCTATACCGGGCGATTTGAGCGCCGTCTCGAGGGCAGCGATTTCGTCCACTGGGGCGAGGGAGAGGTGAAGGTGTCGCGCGACCGGATAGCGCACATCGGCCGTCTCTCCCCCGGTCCGGATTACAAGCTCTATCTCGCTCCGCGCTTCGCAGGCACGAAGGACGCGTTCCTCGCCATCAAGAACAAGTCGCGCCGCATCGGCGATGTGAAGACCTTTGATGGCTTCCTCATAGCCGTCCCGGCCGACGTCGACGTCGCCGCCTTCAACACGGTGGTGATCTGGTGCGAGGCGTTCGACCGCTTCATCAGCGCGGCCGAGTACCGACGCCCTGCGCGAGCATCATGAAACCTGAGGGGCGCGCCGATACCGCACGTCCGATGCGGCCACCTTCACAATGTGCTGCAAGGCGGAGAAGAATATGAAGATCGGCATCATCGGGCTCGGCCGCATGGGTGCAAACATAGCCCGGCGGCTGATCCGGCACGGCCATGACCCCGTAGTTTATAACCGCTCGCCCGAGCCTGTTGCCGAGCTCGTGCGAGAAGGAGCAGTCGGTGCCTCAGGGCTGGCCGACATGCGCAGCAAGCTAGACAAGCCGGCGATCTTCTGGGTGATGCTGCCGGCCGGCAAGCCGACCGAGGTCATGATCGCCGCGATCGCCGACCTGGCTGCGCCGGGCGATATCATCATCGATGGCGGCAACGGCTTCTACAAGGACGATATCCATCGCGCCAAGGGCCTTGCAGAGCGCGGTATCCATTTCGTCGATGTCGGCACCTCGGGCGGGATGTGGGGGCTCGATCGCGGCTATTGCATGATGATCGGCGGCGAGAAGCCGGTGATCGACCACCTCGATCCCATTTTCTCTGCTCTTGCGCCGGGGCTGGGAACGATACCGCGCACCGTCGACCGCCGCGACGGTCACGACCCGCGCGCGGAGAAGGGCTACATCCACGCCGGCGCTGCTGGGGCAGGCCACTTCGTCAAGATGGTCCATAACGGCATCGAGTATGGGCTCATGCAAGCCTATGCCGAAGGCTTCGACATACTCAAGGGCCGGTCGTCGGCGAAACTGCCTGAAGACGAGCGGTTCGACATCAACCTCACCGATGTTGCCGAGGTGTGGCGTCGCGGCAGCGTGATCTCATCCTGGTTGCTCGACCTGTCGGCTGCGGCGCTCGCGCGGGACCAGATGCTCGAGCAGTTCTCGGGCCATGTCTCGGACTCAGGCGAGGGCCGATGGACGATCGAGGCGGCGATGGAAGAGGCGGTCCCGGTCAACGTCCTCTCGGCCGCGCTGTATGCGCGTTTCAGGAGCCGCGTCGAACATACCTTCGGTGACAAGCTGCTTTCGGCGATGCGCTTCGGCTTCGGCGGACATGTCGAGATGCCGCAGTGATCGTGACACCCTTCGGCGACAAAGGCTCGCGTTGGCCAATCCCCAGGCGATCACGCCGCAGCTGGGTGGTCCGGCGGGACAGAAGATGACCCCTCCGATGGAGTCGGTTAAGGCGGCTGCCACGCGCGGTCTCGCGCTCGCGCCCGTGGCCGCGCTGCTGCTGAGTGTCGCCTTCCTTTTGCTCGGCAACGGATTGCTGGGAACCCTGCTGATCGTCCGGGCCGGGCAGGAGGAGTTCTCCAGCAGCAGCATCGGCGCTATGATGTCGGCCTATTTTTCGGGGTTTACCATCGGCGCGCTTTTGCTGCCGCGCGTCATAGTGTCCGTCGGTCATGTGAGGACGTTCGCCGGCTTTGCGGCCATCGCATCGATCACCGCCATTCTCCATGCCGCACTGGTGGAGCCGTTTGCGTGGATGCCGCTGCGCATGATCACCGGCGTGGCCTACGCCGGCATGATCCTCGCGACAGAAAGCTGGCTCAACGCGCACGCATTGCCTTCGACGCGCGGGCAGCTGCTGTCGATCTTCGGCGTCGTTTCGATGGGATCCTGGGCAGTTGGCCAAGCGCTCCTGAACATCGCGCCACCAGCCGGGGTGACGCTGTTCCTGATCGTGTCCGTGCTGATATCAGCGGCGGTGGTGCCGATCACCCTGCTGCCCAGTCACCCGCCGGCCGAAGTCGAACAGGAACAGGTCGCCCTCCGGGATCTCCTATCGCTGTCACCTCTCGCGACAGTCGGAGCCTTGCTGACGGGTCTAGCCATCGGCGGGTTCTGGGGCATGGGTCCGAGCTTCGCCCAAAAAATCGGTCTCGATGTATCCGGAATCTCCGCCTTCATGGCTGCGGTCCTAGGAGGTACGCTCGCACTGCAATGGCCGCTTGGCTGGCTGTCCGACCGGGTGCCACGAAATCTAATCATCGCCGGCGCCGCCTTGGCATCGGCGGCGGCCGCCGTAGGTGTAGCGTTGACGGCCGAGGCACCCCTGCCCCTGCTACTCGCTGCGGGAGCGCTCTTCGGCGGATTTGGGATTCCGATATACTCGCTGTGCGTCGCGGTCGCGAACGACGATCTCCCAGCTGCTCGTCTTCTGGGAACCGCGCGCGGTCTTTTGCTGCTCAACGGCATAGGTACGGCCGTGGGACCGCTGGTCGGGGGGCTGGCAATGAGCCTTGCTGGTCCCGGCGGCCTCTTCCTGTACGCCGCGGCGCTGCTGATGGTCCTTTCAGCGCTGGCCATCATCTACCGGTGTCCAGAGCACTCATTGCCGGTGAAGGCCACCCGCTGCCCAAGTGCGCCGATGATCACGGGGGCGCTCGACGCGATGATACAAAAGCAAGACCGACGTCGAAGCGGCACACGCTAAGGAACGACCACGTCAGGTCCTACGCGACCTCCTCCACCAGTAGATCGCGGCCATTGAACTGCACGGTCTCTCCGGGTTGCGCGCCCTCGATGGCTTCGTAGATCGGCGCCATTGTCGAGATCCCCATGAGCTCTTGTCCGTGGCACATGAACTTGCTCGTCGAGACGGCGATTACGAAAACGCGGCCCGACAGCTTTACGAGCGCGCCTTCCGAGACTGCGGATTTCGGTCCGAAGTCGATCTTCCTGAGTTTGTCGAGCTTGTCGGCGTAATCATCGAGCGTGTCATCGAGCGCCTCCGCAAAGTCGCTCGCGACCTCGGCCTGGGCCTGTTCGTCGTTCTCGATCGGCTCGCTTCGATCGAGCCGGGCGGTGGAAACATAATCCAGATATTTCTCGCGGGCGCTTTGCAAGGCAGCCGTTTCAAGCGAGAGCATCGTGTCTCGAACGTGATCCTTATTCCAATGCATGACAACCTCGTTGCATTTCGCTTACGTACACCGGAGAGAGCAGCGACTGCTCGCCGCACCAAGTCCGCTACTCGTCTGTGACGACATCTTCGCCCTGGTACGGGATGCGGATGAGGCGCGGGTCACGAATGATGCTCGTGACCAGCCATACGTAGGTTTGCTCTGCGGTGTCGAAGCCTAGAATGCTGAAGGCGCCGCCGAACGGACAGGCAGGGAAATCCGGAAAGCCTTCGCGGAGAACGTATCGTTCGGGATCGCTGTCGAACTCGGCTTTGTAGACCTTGCGCAGACCGTGCTTGCTTGGCACGTCTTCATCGCCTGCGGGCATCGTTTCGCGCTGCTCTGAGAGACGGTCGGCCAGATCGCGATGGCAAATTTCATCGAAGACGTCGAACGCATCGATCAGCAGCCCTTTGTGTTGGGTTGCGGGATCGGTGATCGCGTAAATGTTGGAGGCGTCCTCGGCATCGTCTCCACTTTCCAGACGCAGGGCGGCATCCACCTGAATCGCGCAGGCATCCAAGGTCGATCCGAGCTCGAGATCCAAAAGGCGCCCTTCTTTCACGCGATACTCCCGATCGTATCCCTTCGCTACGAACGACTGCACGGCTTCTAACACGGCGGAGACCTGAGAGTTCATGATTGCACCTTTGCGTCTTGTATGATCCGGGCCGCTTGAGCGTGATCTGCACGTTGGCAGGGAGCGCAATTGCCAAAATGTGTTGGAGTGGCGCTCACAGCCACTTCGCCTTCTTGAAGCGCAGGAACAGCAAGAGGCAGAACAACGTCATTACACCGAGCACGACGAAGTAGCCGTAGGCCGTGTCCAGTTCCGGCATATGCTTGAAGTTCATGCCGTAGATTCCGGCTATCGCCGTCGGTACGGCGAGGATCGCCGCCCAGGCCGCAAGTTGACGGGTGATAACCCCGGTCCGCTGCGCTTCCAGCAGGCTGCTGAACTCGAAGACGGACGACAGGACCTGCAGGAGGCCGTCGACCATGGTCTGCACTCGCGAGACATGATCCGCGACATCGTTGAAGTACGGCCGGACCTCGGTGCTGATGCAGGGGAAGTGCCCGCGGACGAGCTTTCGGACCAGCTCCGCCATCGCTCCCAGGGTCCGCTGGAATCTCGTCAGCTCGCACCTCAGGCCGAAGATGCGAGCGACTTCCCTGCGGCCGAGGAAGTCGTCCAGCGATTTGCGCTCCATGGCCAGAACGTCGTCCTCGATCATCTCGAAGATCGGGAGGTACTGGTCGACGATGCGGTGCAGGATCGCATGCAGGACGTAATCGACGCCTTTGCCGAACAGCGTCGGCGAGGCTTCGAGCTGCTCCCGGAGATTCCCCAAGGCGCCGGGAGTGCCGTGTCGCACGGTGATGAGATGATTGTGGCCCATGAAGATGGCCGTCTTGCCGTATCGGATGCGGTCGCCGTCCAGCTCGGCCGTTTTTGCGACCACGTATAGCTCGTCGTTGTAGACCTCGAGTTTTGGAGGACATTGCGGGTGCATCGCGTTGTCGATGGCCAATGGATGCAAGCCGTAGGTTTCCTGAAGCGAGCGGAGTTCGCCCGTCGTCGGTTCACTCAATCCTATCCAGCAAAAGCCCGACCGGCTCTTGTCCAGCGCGACACATTCGTCGATCGCGACTTCTCGTACGCGCTTTCCCTCGTTGTAGTAATAGCTGGCGATGACGCTCATGCGGTTCTGGCCGGAACGAGCAGCCCGCGCTTCACCGCTGGCCGCGCGAGACCGCGCTCGAGCCAGGCCGCTATGTTCGAGAAATCGCTAAGTCCGAGAAGGTCGCCGGCGTCATATGTTGTGACGAGCGCGTTCACCCAGCCGAGCGTCGCAATGTCAGCGATCGAGTATTCGCCGACGATCCAGTCGCGGCCATCCAGCCGGCGATCAAGGATCTCGAGCAGCCGCTTGGACTCATCCGCGAAGCGCTGCTGAGGGCGCTTGTCCTCGAAGTCCTTGCCGCCCCATCGCAAGAAAAAGCCCAGCTGACCGAACATGGGCCCGATCGCCGACATCTGGAAGAATACCCAACTCAGCGTCTCGTAGCGCGCAGCCGGAGCGATCGGGATGAACTGGCCGGTCTTCTCCGCCAGATAGACCAGAATGGCTCCGGACTCCCAAACGCCGATCGGCGTGCCGCCCGGGCCGTGGGGATCGATGATCGCTGGTATACGGCCGTTCGGATTAAGCGATACGAAGGCCGGGTCCTTTGACTCGTTCTTGGAGATATCAACGAAATGCGGCTCGTAGGCGAGCCCGGTCTCCTCGAGCATGATGGAGACCTTCACGCCGTTCGGCGTCGGTGCCGCGTAAAGCTGCACCCGCTCCGGATGTGCCGCTGGCCATCGCCGCGCGATGGGGAACGAGGAGAGTTCTGGCATACGGCTGCGATCCTCGGGACAGGCTTGGTCCGAATAGGTGCCGGTCAGGCTTCAATTCGAGGACCGCATCGCACGACGATGCGGTCACGAAGTAAGCGGTCTCAGTCGACGATGGCGCGTGAGGGCGCCGGCCTATTCCGCTCGGGCGGTCGCCGCAGCCTGCGTTTCGCCGGCTTCCTGGCGCTTCGGAAGCACCCAGTCTTTTCGCTCGAAGTGACAGGTGTAGCCACCCGGACGCTTCTCGAGATAGTCTTGATGCTCCGGCTCGGCTTCCCAGAAATCGCCTACGGGCTTGACCTCGGTGACGACCTTGCCGTTCCACAAGCCCGATGCATCCACGTCGGCGATCGTATCTTCGGCGACGCGCTTTTGCTCCTCGTCGACGTAGTAGATGCCTGAACGGTAGGAGAGCCCGCGATCGTTGCCCTGACGGTCCTTCGTCGTCGGATCGTGGATCTGGAAGAAGTATTCCAGGATGTTTCGATAGCTCGTCACCTCTGGGTCGAAGACGATCTCGATCCCCTCGGCATGCGTGCCATGGTTGCGATAGGTGGCGTTGGGGACGTCGCCGCCGGTATAGCCCACGCGGGTCGAGATGATGCCGGGTTTCTTGCGGATCAGATCCTGCATGCCCCAAAAGCAGCCGCCGGCGAGAACAGCGCGCTGTTGCATGTTAAGCCTCCTCTACCTGGTCGAGATATTCGCCGTAGCCTTCCGCCTCCATCTCATCGCGCGGGATGAAGCGGAGCGCTGCCGAGTTGATGCAATAGCGCAGGCCGCCCCGGTCGGCGGGGCCATCCGGGAAGACGTGGCCAAGATGGCTGTCGCCATGGACCGACCGAACTTCCGTGCGGACCATTCCGTGCGAGCTGTCTCGAATCTCATTCACATGCGCGGGAACGATCGGCTTGGTGAAGCTCGGCCAGCCGGAGCGCGAGTCGAACTTATCGGTCGAAGCAAAAAGCGGCTCGCCCGAAACGATGTCGACGTAGATGCCCGGCTCCTTGTTGTCGTTATACTCGCCAGTGAAGGCCCGCTCGGTGCCGTGCTCCTGGGTAATGCGACGCTGCTCGGGAGTGAGGCGGTCAATTGCCGCCTGTGTCTTCTCAAACTTCATGATCCGATCTCCAATGCTAAGTTTAGATTGCCAGGCGCACTATGTTCAGCTTGACTGATCTGTCGTCACATCAACTATCGCAGTGACGACATCACTTATCCAATACGCTGTATGCATAGTTTCCATAGCTTTGACGCCCTTGCTCCGCGTGGCTCACTGCCACACATGTCGGGCCGCGAGCTGTGCGACCTTCCGGATTTCGACCGGAGCCGTCGAACCGGAAACCGTTGCGATCACCACCTCTCGTTCCAAGGTGAACCCTTCGATCGGTCGCGTGACGAGGCCGGTTTCTGCGGCTGATCGTTCCGGCACGATGCATATCGCGCGACCTTCGGCGACGATGCGATGAACCCAGTCTTCCCGCTCTGCACGGAAGCGCGGGCGCATCACCACGTCGCGTCGCGCAAAATGCTCCAGAATCTGGTCACGAAACTCGCACTTTAGACGATCGACGAGGGGATACTTCGACAAGTCCTCACCCCGAACAATGTCCGCCGTGGCTAACGGATGCTCGACCGCGCAGGCGAGTACGAACCGCTCTCGAAAGAGCGTGCGGATATCGAGCTTGCGATCCGGGCGAGTTTCCCGCGGCAGAATGCAAGCGTGGTACTTGCCGGACAAGACCTCCGACGTGTCTTCGCTCGATTGAAGCGAATGCAGCCTGATCTCGATCGACGGCACTTTGTCCAAGGCAACTTCGAAGAAAGCCGCGAACGCCTTGGGTCCGACGGTTGGAGCAACAGCGATATCAAGAACGCGGTGCCGCCCCATCGTCCAGTTCTCGGAGTGATCGCGCACGCTCCTCAACGCCAGGAGCATTCTCCGGAACTCTGCCTCGACATCCTGGCCTAGCCCCGTAAGACGGCTGTTCTTTCCGTCACGATGGATCAGCGCACCGCCGAGCTCCTCTTCCAGGCGACGGATGGCGCGGGTCAGGCTTGGCTGCGACACGCCGCTCAGCCGAGCTGCCTCGGTGAAATTCAGCGTCTCAGCCAAGTTAATGAAATAGCTGACCTGATTGAGTTCCATCACCCTTCGGCCCATGTGTCTGTCGCAAGCCTTCCCGCAGCGTCGATCTGGACCGACGGCGTTGGAGAAGTATGCGTGACGCATATAGTTTTCGGGTTAGGGCTTGTCTATATGCGTGACGCATATAAAAAGCATGTCCTGTAGTGATAGGTGCCGATGCCCGATGCTGTGCGGCCCAATGAAACGCGAGGCGGTGGCGATCGCCCCTCTTGCGGGCTGGCGGAGATCGTCGATCAGCGCCCTGATATGACGGGAGGTATCGACGTGCCGGGCAGATCGTTCACGTTCAAAAACGAAGAGGGCAGGCTTCTCTCCGGACTCCTGGAGTCGCCGGAAGGGACTCCCCGTGGATGGGCAATCTTCGCCCATTGCTTCACATGCGGGAAAGACAGCCGAGCGGCTGTCCATATATCCCGTGCGCTGTCGCGGGCGGGCATCGGCGTCATGCGATTCGACTTTGCTGGCACCGGGATAGGCGGCGCCCAGGGCGAGGCAGTCAGTTTTGCCTCGGATGTCACGGATCTCAAATCCGCGGCGAACGCGATGACGGCCGCGGGAATGACCCCCTCCCTCCTCATTGGGCACAGCCTCGGTGGAACCGCCGCATTGGTGGCTGCGGTCGATCTGCCTGAGATCGTCGCCGTGGCGACCATCGGCGCGCCGGCGGAGCTCCAGCATATCCTGAAGGTCTTCAATGCCGACGATCTCGACACCGTCAGGCGCGACGGCGAAGCGTCGGTCGAAATAGCCGGCCGGCCCTTTCTCATTCGTCGCAGCTTCATCGACGCCGTCGAGGAGGTGGACGTGGAGAAGGCGGTCGCTGCCCTGCGTCGCCCCCTGCTCGTCCTGCACTCCCCCATCGATCAGGTGGTCGGGGTCGAGCATGCGTCGCGCATCTTCGTCGCCGCTCGCCATCCGAAGAGCTTCGTGTCGCTCGATATGGCCGATCATCTCCTCGCCGATGCCGCCGACGCGAACTTCGCTTCAGCGATGGTGGCAAGCTGGGCGAACCGCTACCTGCCGCCCCTCGTAGCCGATCTTCCGCAGGTCGAGGCTGCGGATGGGGTCGAGGCGATCGAAACGTTGGCAGGCAAGTTCCAGCTCAAGGTCCGCAGCGGCGAGCATACGATTTACTCGGACGAGCCAGCCTCGGTCGGCGGACTAGGGAGCGGTCTGTCGCCATATGAGCTGGTCTCGGCAGGTCTTGCTGCCTGTACGGTGATGACGATGCGTCTCTATGCGAACCGGAAGGGGTTTCCGCTCGAACGGGCGAGCACGAGGGTCGAGCACAAGAAGGTGCCGGACATGATGCCGCCAGACAGATTCACGCGCACGATCGTCCTCGAGGGGCCTCTCGATGACGAACAGCGCGCTAGGATACTCGAGATCGCCGATCGCTGCCCCGTCGATCTGACGCTCATTCGCGGATCCGATGTGCAAACCGAGCTCGTCGATGCGCCCAGCCCCCATCCCAGCTCCCAGTCGGTAGCATGACCATGGCATCCGGGGAGGACGGACAGGATCGATCAGGAGGCGCGCGGTCTGTGAGCGACAGTGATGCCGGAGATGGGACGAGCCGTACGGAGCGAGCGATACTCGCCGGCGGCTGCTTTTGGGGCATGGAGGATCTGCTGCGCCGGAAGCGGGGTGTCATTTCGACACGCGTCGGATACATCGGCGGGGAGACCGCGGACCCGACCTACGATGATCATCATGGTCACGCGGAGGCGGTGGAAGTGGTCTTCGACCCGGCCGTCCTGAGTTATCGCTCCCTGCTGGAGCTCTTCTTTCAGATCCACGATCCCACGACGTACGAGCAGCAAGGCAGCGACGTCGGTCCGAGCTATCGCTCCGCAATTTTCTATACCGACAAGCGTCAGATGGACGTTGCCCTGGCCACGATCGACGAGATCGAGGCGTCAGGTCGATGGCCAGGGCCGGTCTTATCCGAGATCAATCCCGAAGAGCCTTTCTGGGAAGCCGAGCCGGAGCATCAGAAATACCTCGTCCGACACCCAAGGGGGTATAGCTGCCACTTCGCGCGTCCAAGCTGGCGCCTGGATCGATAACGGTGAGGATGTGGCAACGCCGCCAGTCACGCGCGCGTTCGATCGCCAGGGGATGCACAAGCAAGCGATCCTGCGCCTCGACATCATTTGAAGGAGCCTGAGCTTCTATGGGCTCTCCGATCCCTGAGTTCGTTGTTGCCGGTTTGTGGGGCCTAGTGTCCGGCAGCGGGCTGCTTTTGGGCGCGATCGTTGCGGACGCCTTCTTCGGCAAGCTCAGCCATCGAATGGTGGCGGCCGTCATGGGCTTTGGCGGCGGGGTCTTGTTTGCCGTGATAGCCACTGAACTCGTCGTCCGGCCGGAAGCGGCTGGGGCGGATTTGTGGCCAACCGTCGCCTTGCCGGCAGGTGCGGCGGTATTCAGCAGCATAAACTGGTATCTCGCCAGCCGCGGCGCGAAGAACCGGAAACGCTGCGGCGAATGCGTCGAGCAGCCGAACGAGGCAGAGCATCACGGCAGTGGATCGGCGATCGCAGTAGGCAGCGTGCTTGACGGCATCCCCGAGGCTCTGGTGATCGGGATGTCAGTCGCCGGCGGCGGCACGATCAGCCTGGCGGTGATCGCGGGCTTCTTTCTAGCGAACGTGCCCCAGGGGCTGTCGAGTACCTCGGGCATGAAGCAGGCCGGGCGCTCGCGTCGGTACGTCTATACGATTTGGATTGGAATACCGCTGCTCATCGGGCTCGCCGCCGCCGTCGGGAATTTCCTGCTCGGTTCGGCATCGGCGCAGGAGCCGGCGATCCTCCTGTTCGCGGCGGGAGCGGTACTAGCCATGCTGGCCGAGGCCATGATCCCCGAAGCATTCGAGAATGCGCCTCCCTTCATAGGCCTGATCACGGTTCTTGGCTTCCTGGCGGCCTACCTGATCGCGCAGCACTAAGCCGGCACGTATCCGGATGGACGCGGCCCCTTACGCGCGGTCCAGCCCCCGCTCGTGCAGCTCGGCGTCGATAGGGCAGTCGGTACAGCCTTCGTAGCAGCATAGGCGGCAGATGCGATACGAGTGCTCGAGGTTCTCCAGGCGGGCGCGCAGCACGCGCTCGGCAATGTCAGCCAGAAACTTCATTTCGCCCTTGTTGAGGATCGATAACCCCTCGGCGATCACCTCATCTCTCGCGGCCAGGACCGCGGCGCTGGCCTCCTGACCGGCCGAGGTCAGATACAGGGAGCGGACCCTCCCGTCGGTCGAGGTTGCCCGGCTCTCGATCAGTCCCTGGGTGGTGAGGCGATCTGCAAGACGGACCGCCGCCGCGTGCGACAAGCCTACGCCAATCGCGAGCATTCTCACCGAAAGCCCGGGCTTGTGCGCAATCAGCGCCAGCGCCGAAGCGGCAGGTCCTTCTTCGGGCGCCCGCGATGAACTAGCGCGAACGATGTCCTCGCTGATCATGAGTGCGAACGCCCCGAACACGTTACGGTCTCGAGGTCCATCCATTCGCGCCGTTATATGTGCGTGGCGCATAGACAGCAAGCTTCGGCGCGGTTTGACACACACGGCTCGAATGCTGGTAATTCCCCTATTATCAAGCTGTTACGGCGATATGGCAGCCGTCCGGCTCTCCAGAATTTGCGACGGGCTGTCGAGCGGCGTGATACGCGGCGGCTATGACAGCTAAGTGAACGCCAGGTCTCGTGCTGTTTTCCTCCATCTCATCGACGACGTGGGGTGCGATCAATCGATGCAAGCCATTGGGTGGGCATCAGAACCGCTCCGCGTGTCGAAGTTCGACCATGCCGCCGTGGGCAAGAACGACGGTGTCGATCTCAGAGAGGAAGAGGCCGTGCTCGGCGACGCCCGGAATGTCTGAGATCGCGAGCGCGGTCTGCTGACTATCGGCAATAGACCCAAGCGAAACGTCCAGAATGTGGTTGCCCTGATCGGTCAGAAATGGGTGGCCGTCCTTCATTCGGAGAGTCACCGGGCCTCCGAGATCAGCGAGGCGCGCGCCGACGAATTTGGTAGCGAATGGAAATGCCTCGACCGGTAGCGGAAAACGGCCCAGCCGCGTCACAAACTTGCTGGAATCAACCACGGCAATGACGCGGGCCGACGCGGCGGCAATGACTCTTTCCCGCAGCAGGGCACCCCCACCTCCCTTGATCGCCTGCAAACGCTGATCGATCTCGTCGGCGCCGTCGATTGTGAGGTCAATGGAGCTGAGACCTTCCATGGAGGTCAGTGGTATGGCCAGCTTGCGGGCCAAGACTTCGGTCATTCGGGAGGTTGCCACCGCTGTGATGCGGAGCCCGTTGGCAATCCGGTCGGCAAGGTATCTTACCGCGTAGTTCGCCGTGCTGCCTGTCCCCAATCCGACAACCATGCCGTTCTGGACTTCATCAACCGCTCGCGCAGCCGCGAGAGCCTTTTCAGCTTCAAGGTCAGACATACTCTCGTCTCCTGTCCTGCCCTCGGGCCATCACTTCGCGTGATGCGTGCCAGCGTTATCGGTAGCGAAGGAACTGTCTGGTGTTCGCCTCGGTCTTTCGCCCGCCTTGCGATATTGACCCGCTAGGCGCCTACGACTAGGTCTATGCGTCACGCATATATATACTGCGCCGGCATGAGTCTCAAATGTCTTCCGAACAGTAGCGAGGCGATGCCCGCTGCCAGTGACCATTTCAGCAACCGAAGGAAATGCGCATGACGGTCAGGGTCGCGATCAACGGTTTCGGGCGCATCGGTCGCCTGACATTGCGCTCGATGGTCGAGCTCGGCCGTCAGGATATCGAGGTGGTCGCCATCAACGACCTCGCATCGGTGGGCACCCTGGCCCACCTTCTCAAATACGATTCCATTCACGGTCCCTTCCCGGGCGAGATCAAGATCGGCGCCGACTGGATCGACGTCGGCTCCGGAAAGATCGAAGTCACTATGGAGCGCGACCCCGCGGACTTGCCTCATCAGCGATGCGGCGTCGACATAGCGCTGGAGTGCTCTGGGTTCTTCACTTCGAAGGACAAGGCGAGCGCACATCTTCGCGCGGGGGCAAAGCGTGTTCTCGTCTCCGCGCCCAGCGATGGCGCCGACAAAACGATCGTCTTCAAGGTCAATCACGATATGTTGACCCCCGAGGATGTGATCGTCTCGAACGGGTCCTGCACGACGAACGTGCTCGCACCCGTGGCGAAGGTTCTGAACGATCTGTTCGGTATCGAGCGCGGTTACATGACGACGGTCCACGCCTATACCGGGGACCAACCCACTTTGGATGCCGTCCACTCGGACCCGTATCGAGGCCGTGCGGCCGCTCTCTCGATGATCCCGACGTCGACGGGCGCAGCGAACGCCATCGGCCGCGTCCTGCCGGAGTTGAAGGGCAAGCTGCACGGATCTTCGATACGGGTTCCTACCCCCAATGTGTCGGTCATCGACCTGGCCGTGTCCGCCATGCGCGACGTCACCATCGAAGAAGTGAACGAAGCCATCCGGCATGCTGCCGATGAATCGATGCAGGGCGTGTTGGCCGTCACAACCGAGCCGCTGGTCTCGATCGACCTGAGCCATCGGACCGAATCATCGATCGTCGCGCTCCCCCAGACCGACGTTGTCGACAAGCGATTGGTTCGCGTGCTCGCTTGGTATGACAACGAGTGGAGCTTTGCGACCCGCATGGCCGATACAGCGCTCGAGATGGGCAAATTGGACAGCTGACCGGACGACGGGACGCCGACGCTCGGACGACCCTAGGCCTGACCGTCGTCTCTGCGCCGGGCTCGCGATCCTCGTAACCTCGTCCAACGAGACGTGATCCGAACTATCGGCGCAACTATTTCCGGTTCGAACTCGACAGGGGCCGATTGAAAGTGTATGCGTGGCGCATATATCCCGTCGAGTCATGCTGATGATGGACGAGCCCTCAGATCGACTGATCAACGTCTTCGGCGCGCTCTCTCAGGCCGTGTCCGATCGGGTGCGGATCGCGATCGCCGAAGCGTTTACCGCGGGCGGGGAAACCGCAGCCGCGCTGATCGCGATCGGTCACGAGCCGGGGATGTCGATCGATCAGATCAGCCGGATCCTTCGCCTTTCACACGCCGGAACGGTCCGCGTGGTCGAGCGGCTGGATGATCAAGGCTTTATAGGAAAATCACAGTCGCCGTCCGATCGCCGCGTCGCGCATATCACGCTCACGCGGCGGGGTCAGGCCGAACGAACCAAACTTCTCGGTCTGAGAAATGCAGCGGTCGCCGGCTTGCTGGTTCGGGTTCCTGACCAGGACCGCGCGGTCTTGGAGCGGATCGCCAACACCATTCTCACTTCGCTGCTCGACGATCCGCAGAGCGCGCTGTCGACGTGCCGCTTCTGCGATCAGGCACGATGTCTTGGCTGCCCGATGGGCGCGCGGCGCCATTGAGCCACTCGTCTCTACACAACGAACATCATCTTCATTGAGGAGTTTCAGATGCCGTTTCTGAACCGCTACCGCTTCCATATTGCCGAGCAAAACCGAAAGGATTTGGCGCTACTGAGATGGGCGCTCGTCCTGGTCTTTCTATGGTTCGGTGCCATGAAGTTCACTATGTACGAGGCTGACGGGATCGCTCCGTTCATCGGGCATAGCCCACTGATGAGCTGGCTCGGCATGTTCGGAACGCAGGGACAGAGCTACTTCATCGGGGTCATCGAGCTCTCGACGGCCGCGGCTCTTGCCATCGGCGCGTTTCGACCGATCTTCTCGGCGCTGGGTGCGCTGATGTCCGTTGCCACCTATCTGATCACGCTGACCTTCTTCGTCACCACGCCGGGCGTCGCGGAAGCCAGCGCAGGAGGATTCCCCGCGATTTCGGCCGCGCCGGGCCAGTTCCTGCTGAAGGACGCCGTCCTCCTCGCAGCGTCGCTCGTTCTGTTCTTCAATTCGGTCGAGCGGCGACCGGCGCAGTTGGCGTGACGGACGCATGCTCGCGCTTCAGGTCATAGGCCTGAAGCCCGTCAGCGCGTGTAAAAAACGCAGGAGGACGGTTCGCCGTGATTGAAGGGCCCAGCCTCCTTCGAAGTCTGAGCGGCGCTTGGCAGCTTGATCGCGAGATTAGAGGTGTCGGGGCGCAGCTCCATGGCGAGGCGACCTTCGAGCCTGGACCTGATGGCGCTTTCGCATATCGGGAGTGCGGTACGCTTCGATTGCGAGACGGCCGTGAGTTGTCGTCTCACCGGCGCTACTCTTATCGGCCCTCGGAAGGAGGCTTCACGGTCGCGTTCGCGGATGGGCCGACGATAGGCAGCGACTTCGTGCGTCTGACCTTCCAAGCCTTGGACGGCGAACGCCTGGTAGCTGACGACGTCCACCACTGCGGTGACGACATTTACGAGGTTCGTTATGTTCTTGCGCTGCCGAGCGCATTCGAGACCATCATCGACGTGACGGGACCGGCCAAGGCCTATCGTCTGATCAGCAGCTATGTTCGGTGAGGATCGATGCGCCCGCCGCGGGTCAGTCTGCGGCGTCCGATCAAGCCAAGCAATATGGTAGCGGTCATCGTGAGGACAGCCGCGAATCCGGCTGGCGACAGCGCAGGTATCGCCGACAGGATCAAGCCGTCGTTTCCGCCGGGGATGAGTGCGATCCCGATTCCCATGAGAAGGCCGCCGCCGAAGGTGCGGACGAGGTCACGAGCCGAAGGCGTTTGCAGGCGCATGGTGCCTTGACCCACCGAGGCGGCCAGTGCGCCCAAGACCGACGCAGCAACGGCCGGAAATGCGATAATTCCGGTGCGCATATCCCCGAGCAGAAGGCTGTGCTGCAACAAGTGCGCGAGGGTCCAGGCTGGGGACAGCGCAAAAAGCGCGCCGCCGGTCGCTCCAAGGACCAGCATCGATAATGCCAGTGGCCATCGTGCCCTAGGCAGCAGAGGCTCGGTGGCCGTTAGCTTGATCGATGCCAGCGTCAGGACGATCAGAAAGCTCAGCAGGCAGACCGTACCCAGCAGGCTCGGCGTCGAAAGCGGGCTCGGCCACGTCGCGAAGGGAGCAAGTCGCGCCTGGTCAATGAGCAGGATGCCGGCCGACAATCCGAATGGCAGTGCCAAGAGCCGTATTTCCCCGTCCCCCAAACGAGCGAGCGATCCCAACAGGCATGCGTCGTTGACGAGGGCTCCGATGCCAAAAGCAACGGCACCCACCACGAGAGGAATATGGATGCCGGCTGCGGTGATCGATGGTCCGTCGGTCGCGGCGGTCCAAGCGAGCGGCACGGCAGTGAGGCCGGCAGCTGCAGATGCTGCGATAAGTCCGATGAGAACTCTTGGAGGGTGTCGTCGGACCAACTCGTCAGCAGCCGCGACCAGGCATGTGCCCCCTTGGTTGGCAGAGAAACCAAAGCCGAAGGATAGCGCACACAGAGCGACATCGAGCCACGACAGCATCATGCTAGGCCCCGCAATGGAGGCGGCGCATTTTCACCGTCGGAAAGCTGCTCAATGCGATCTCCTTTCGAGGGCGGAGAGCCCTTTCCAAGCTTGGGCACTCCGATGAGGCGCATTGCATAGCCGATTTTATATGCGTGACGCATAGACATCGACCGCGTGATAGTGTATGCGTGACGCATATAAACCGAGTTCCGCGACATGGGTAGTTTCCGGTGCGGGACGTTCCGTCGTCCCGCTGAACGAACGCGGCGCGCTCCGCCCGGCATGCTGGTCAGCCAGCGAAGCGGAGGCCAGGCCTTACGGCGACGGGCCGTCGTCGAGCACGAACTGCGCGCGATGTCGCGGATGAGGGGCAGCTGGCTTCTCCATACAGAAAAGCAGAATACGGCGAACGGCTCGGCGAGCGGCACTCCTGTTGGCCGGCGCTAGCGTATGTCCAGGGACGACCTAGCTGATCTGGTTGCCTTTGCCGCGGTGGCTGAAATGGGCAGCTTCACGAAAGCCGCATCGCGGCTCGGCGTATCGCAGTCGGCATTGACCCGGGCGGTGCAGCAACTGGAGGGCCGGCACCAAATTCTGCTGCTTGAACGGACCACCCGACGTCTGTCGCTAACTCCTGCCGGAGAGGCACTGCTCGACGTCGTTCGCCCTGCGCTGCAGATCATTCAGAACCAGCTCGCGCTTCTCGAAAGTCAGCGGGAGCTGCCTTCTCCTTGAGGCGGCGGTCACGCTGGCTCGGCTCGCACAACGAGGGCGCCGGCCGGCAGCCGATTTACTGGTGCTGGATGGTGGGTCGATTATCGGCGTAGGGCTGCGAGCGCGTCAGGTACGATCGTGTAGACCGCCTCGCGCTGCGCCCCACGATTTTCATGATCGACGCGGTAGCCTTGATAATGGCGCCGCAGCAGCCCGGCCCGAACAAGGTCCGAGACTGCCCGGCTAACGTTGCAACGGCCCGAGCGGCGGACGCGCTCACGCACCTTCTGCTCGATGAGAAGATCGGCTTTGGTGGCGTCAACAGGGAGCGCGTTCGACTTCTCGAGGTCCTCGCGCACCGCTTGGACCGTTGAGCGTCGGCGTGCGTCGCGCTGCGCCATCGGGACTAGACCGTCGCAAAGCCAATCCCGCACCGGCATCGCCGCGCCGTTGACAGCAACGCTCGGACCTGCCCGGCCTTTTTCGTCGGCAATCTCAGCGATTAGCTGAAGGAGCATATAGGCAAACTTGAGGGCATAGCGTGGAAGGTACGCCAGACAACGCTAAGGGAGAACAGTGCAGGAACGGCAGTGTGATGGCGGTCAACAGCGGAGATCGATGATACCCAGTTCGTTCCACATCCACGTAAAATCATAGGTAGCCATCGGATCGCCCGCACCGGATTTTGCCGAACCATTCTCTATATATTTGAGCCAGTCGGCGACTTTCGGTCGGCCTGCCTTGGTGCGGGCCAGAGCGCGTGGTGACTTGTTACCAAGCGCAGGCACCGGCTCGTCAAGCGTTTTCACATATTCACGGGTCAGCATGTCGTGAACGATGCGCTCCATTTCGTCCGGCGGGATATCGAGCGGCTCTTCCAGCGGAGCGCGTGCGGCATCATCGGCCATGAACTGGGCCATAGTCCGGATTTCGGTCATGGGTGCGCTCACGCAATCACCAAGCCATTCGCCTATTTGCGCAATCGCCTGCTCCGCGCGGGCGGCGCTGTTGACCTCTACGATCAGTTTGCGTCCCGCCAACTCGACATTGGCAAAAACGGGTGTGCCGTCCTCCATAGTTGTCACAAAAGCCTGCCCGCTTTTGGTCGTTCGTGGTTTCCTCTTCTTCGTCACCGGCGCCAACCAGTTCCAGAAACTGTCGCTGGCAGGTTCAAGCCAGGAGGCTGCGTCCAGCCTTCTAGACACGCTCTTGCCGATTACGCCCTTTGCCAGGGGGAAGACGATCCGGTGGAACACAAGATCATCGCCATCGGCGTTAATCATATCCGGAGTGCTGCCGGGCATCGCCTTGCCCAGGCAATCGAGCAGCCACATATTTGTGAACATCGGTCCAGATGCCCGCAGGAGAGCGTCCTGGTCGAGTGGGTCCAATCCGACAGTGTCCTGTGCATCGTCCGCAAGTCGAGAAAATGCGCCGATTACGCGCGCGGCGCCATCAGCGCTGAACGGCAACAGCGCTCCGGAAATGCCGTAGCGACCGTTCACGTCAACAATTCTGGCTGCGACCTTGTCCCAGTTGACGAGGGTCTGGGTTGCGCCGTGTTCCCGCACCGTCACCGGGGAAGCGTCGCGCAGCAGATCGCGCAAGGTCATTGACTGGCCGGGGACGACCTCGCTGACCTCATAGAGCGACATGACCGTATCGCGTAGCGCGCGCATGTAGGCTTTGTTCGGCGCCTTTTCGTTCCAACCCCGGCGCTTGAGATAGTCATCGACCAGATTGCCACCGTCCGGTTCCATTTCCTGCGTGAGCAGATCTTCAAAGGCGCAGCCCCATAGCGGCCCTTGCCAGTGATCACCGATGATTTCGAATATGGCGTCAGGCTCAAGTCCGGTTGCCTCGCACGCCGGACCGAGGTGCGCGGACAGCATTTCGGCCATCGCTTCATCCCAGGGCTTACGATCCGCGTATTTCATCAGGCCCGAAAGATCATGGGCGGATTTCGGTCTGGACATTCAGGCGGGCCTTTCCACGCCGAGACGGCGCATTTCGCGATATATGGTTGATCGACCGATACCGAGTTGTCGTGCAGCCTCTGTCGGGGAGATGCGAGCTTCGACCAGCTTAATCGCGGCATACACCTTGGCCATGTCGAGCGGCTGACGGCCAGGTTGCTTGCCCTTGGCACGCGCAGCCGCGATGCCGTCCCTGGTCCGCTCGGAGATCAGACGTCGCTCGAAATGGGCGATCGCGCCGAACACATGGAAGATGAGTTCGCCGGCGGCCGATGAGGTATCGATCTTCTCCTCCAGGCTCAAGAGCGCGATGCCCTGCCCGTGCAGCGTCTCGACCGTGGTGAGCAGTTCGCTGAGCGAGCGCCCGAGCCGATCGAGCCGGACCACCGCCAGCGTGTCGCCCTTGCGGGCATAGGCGATCAGGTCGGCGAGACCGGGCCGCTCCATGCTTTTGCCCGACATGACATCAGTGAACAGCTTTATCGCACCGGCCTTCTCCAGACGCATGATCTGGCCTGCGACATCCTGGTCGCCTGTGCTGACGCGGGCATAGCCCAGAATATCGCCCATGCCATGCGTCTCCAAAATGGCCGTTCTGTGGACGCTCTGAAGCGCGACCACTTCGCCCTATCCAAATCCGTCCACATACTATGTCTCTTTACTCATCGCTGTCCATAGGCGCAAATGACCTTTTGTGGACGGGAATCGGCATGACCAAGCGCAAGCATCAACTGCTGACCGAAAGCGAGCGCGATCAGATCCTCGCCATCCCGACCGACCGCGACCGTCTGGCCCGGCTCTATAGCTTCGAGCCTTCGGACATGGAGATCATCGGCGCGCGACGTGAACGAGGGAACCGGTTGGGCGTCGCGCTGCAACTCGCCCTTCTGCGGCATCCCGGCGTCACGCTCGCGCAGTTGGTACGCGACAGGGGAGCGATTCCCCATGAACTCGCCGCCTTTGTCGCGGAGCAACTCGGCCTGCGCGTAACGGATCTGGCCGACTATGCTGCGCGGGATCAGACGATGACGGACCATGCCCGTGAGTTGGCGGCGAGCTTGGGCCTTCGGGGGCCGACCCGCGCAGACATTCCCTTCATGATAGAGGCGGCCGCGAAAATGGCATGGGCGACCGACAAGGGGATGACGATTGCGAACGGCGTTATCACCTCACTGCGCGAGGCCAGGATTCTGTTGCCGTCGATCTCCACCATCGAACGCGCCAGCAGCGCGGGACGCGCGCGTGCCCGCAAGCAAACCGCCTATGCCCTGATCGCCGATCTCAGCGCCGAACAGGTCCACGCCCTCGATCAGCTCTTTGACGATGCCGGCGGCATGAGCCAGCTCGCTATGCTCAAGACAATCCCCGTCGCGGCCAAGCCCGATCACATCCGCCAGATTCTCGACCACCTTAGGCAAGTGCGAAAGATCGGCATTCCCCCGGACGTGGCTGGCCGCATCCATGCGGATCGCTTCCGGCAATATGTCAGGGAGGGCAGCGCTTCGCCGGCCTATATGATCGAGCGCTATATCCCCTCCCGGCGTCGCGCCACGCTGGTTGCGTTTCTGCTCGATCTCGAAGAACGGCTGACGGACAGCGCCCTGGAGATGGCGGACAAGTTGATCGGCAGCATCTTCACCCGCGCGAAGAACGCTCAGGCGCGTAGCTATGCCACCACATCGAAGAACGTGGCGCGGCTGATGCTGATCTTCCGCAGGACGATCGACGCGCTCACCGAGGCGGTCGACACCGGCGAAGATCCCTTGGACGCGCTGGACGCATCGGTCGGATGGACAAATCTCCTGAAGGCGAGGCCGGAGGTGGCCTCGATCGCGGAGACCGCCAGCCTCGACCCGCTGACAGTTGCGGCCGATCGCTATGCGACGTTGCGCAAGTTCGCGCCCGACCTGCTTGAGGCGCTTGAGTTCCGCGCCGGGAAGGGTAGCGCGAAAACGATCGCCGCCATCGAGATGCTGCGCGCCCTCAACCGGTCGGGCAAACGCGATCTGCCTGCCGACGCTCCAATGCCGTTCCGCAAGGAATGGCGGAAAATCGTTGTTGGCGATGACGGCAAGATCAAACGGAGGCTTTGGGAGATCGCGACGATCGCGCATCTGCGCAACAAGTTGCGCTCCGGGGATGTCTGGGTGGAACGATCGGCAGGGTATCGCCGGTTCGACAGTTACCTGCTTAGCGAACCCAAGGCGAAGCCGATCGTGTCCGCCCTCGGCTTGCCGCCGACTGCCGGCGAATGGCTAGAACAGCGAGGCCGCGAGCTGGAATGGCGGCTGAAGAAATTTGCCCAGCGCCTGAAGCGCGACACCCTGGAGGGTGTGCGATACCGTGACGACCGTCTCCAGATATCTCCGGTTCGCACGATCGCCACGCCCGATGCCGACGCCCTGGCCCACCGGCTCGATGCCATGATGCCCCGCATCCGCATCACCGAATTGCTGCATGAGGTAGCACAGGAAACCGGCTTTCTCGCAGCATTCACCAACCTGCGCACCGGCGAGCCGTGCCCCAATGAAAACGCGCTGCTTGCCACCATCCTCGCTGACGCCACCAATCTCGGCCTGTCGCGCATGGCGGCCGCGAGCCAGGGCGTCACGCGCGATCAGCTTCTATGGACCCATGACGCCTATATTCGTGACGACAGCTACCGCGCGGCGCTGGCCGTCCTTATCAATGCACACCACCGCCTGCCATTCTCGCGGGTCTGGGGCGACGGCACCACGTCCAGTTCCGATGGCCAGTTCTTCAGGGGCGCAAAGCGTGGCGCATCGGGGGGCGACATCAACGCCCGCTATGGCGTCGATCATGGCTTCAGCTTCTACACCCATAATTCCGATCAGCGTGCGCCCTACCATGTCAACGTCATCTCGGCCGCAACACATGAGGCTCCCTACGTCCTAGACGGCCTCATGAGCCATGCAACCGATCTGAAAATCGTCGAGCATTACACTGACACCGGCGGGGCGACCGATCATGTCTTCGCCCTATGCGCTATGCTGGGATTCCGCTTCTGCCCACGCCTGCGCGACTTTCCCGACAGGCGGCTTGCGCCAATCGCGCCGGTAACGGCCTATCCGTCGATCGCTCCGCTCTTGGGCAAGCGCATCCGCACCGACGTCATCGCTGAACAATGGGATGACGTGCTCCGCCTCGTAGGGTCGATCAAGGCCGGCCATGTCACGCCGTCGGTCATGCTGCGAAAGCTAGCCGCCTATGAACGGCAGAACCAGCTCGACGTCGCGCTACAAGAAATCGGCAAGATCGAGCGTACCCTGTTCATGCTGGACTGGCTCGAAAATCCTGATCTGCGCCAGCGGTGCCATGCGGGCCTCAACAACAGCGAACAACGTCATGCCTTGACGCAGGCGATCTACACCTTCCGGCAGGGCCGCGTCATCGACCGCAGCCATGAAGCCCAGCAATATCGGGCGTCCGGCCTCAATCTGGTCATCGCCGCGATCGTTTATTGGAACACGATCTACATGGACGTCGCCGTCCAGCATCTGCGATCTACGTCTGCCCCGGTGCCTGATAATCTCCTTGCCCATACGTCCCCGGTAGGCTGGGAGCACATTGCTTTCTCCGGCGATTTCCTCTGGGATAGAGCCGCCGCTTCCGCTGGCCGCAAGGCTCTCAATCTACCCCCGGATAGCCGCGCAGCCTAAGCGTTCGCTGATTGTTCGTCCTTAGCGTTGTTTGGCGTACCTTCCACGCTATGTCCTCTATCTGGTGTTTCCCGTCCTCGGGCTCGCGGTGAGCGCACTGCCTTTCCTAGATCCGCCGGTCGCGATGGGAATCCTCTTCCTGACCCTGCTCCCCTCGACCGTGCAGTCGTCGATCGCCTTGACCGCGATGGCGAAGGGCAATGTCGCAGGGGCAGTCTGCAGCGCTTCGTTTTCCAATCTAGCGGGTATCTTTGTAACGCCGCTGTTGGTCTCGGTGCTCATGACCGGGAAACAAGGGGGATTTTCCATCGAAGCGGCGACGACCATCGCCTTGCAGCTTCTCCTGCCATTCATCACGGGCCACCTGCTGCGCACCGTGATCGGTGCGTGGATTGCTAGCCAAAAGCATCTGATGATGGTGGTAGATCGTGCCTCGATCCTGCTCGTCGTCTATACGGCCTTCAGCGCGGCAGTAGTTCAGGGTCTATGGAGCCGGGTGTCCTTGGCGGATCTTGCCGCGATCCTGGTGGTCTCTGGAGTGCTCCTGGCGCTTGTCCTGACTCTCACCGCCCTACTCGGCCGCTGGCTTGGCTTCAACAGCGCCGACCGGATCGTCCTGCAGTTCTGCGGATCGAAGAAGAGCCTGGCCTCTGGCGTGCCGATGGCAGGGGTGCTTTTCGCGCCTCCCCAAGTCGGCGCAGTGATACTGCCGTTGATGTTCTTCCATCAGCTGCAGCTCATGGTTTGCGCCATCCTCGCGCGTCGCTACGGTGCCGAGACGGACCGCGCGCAAATGGATGGCCTAGCTATGGCTTCGGTTTAACCGTCGCGCCGGATCTCATCATCAACAACCAACCGCACCCGCGCGAGGAGCTGCGTCACCTCCAGTGGGATCAAGAGCATCGATCAAATTGATAACACAAAGTATGTAAAGCGCGGTGCCGCGGACCGAATGCGGGCACAATGTCCTGCGTGGGTGGAGCACATCTGGCGCGTCATTCTTGCTTTTCCGCAATACACAAGGGCAAGGAAAGCAAAGTGTGCCGATCGCTTCGACAAGGGCTCTTCGTGCAGACGAAAGCGAGTTTCGCGCGTCGACAGAGTAAAACACGTCAGGCGCGGCCAAACTGTGCCATTTCGGGCACGGTTCAATGGAAAGTGAATTTCCGCTTGCAGACTGGTGAGAGTTCATTACCTTTTCCCAAGCGTTGCACCATGTGAGCAATGCCGAGGCGTGAGAACCTCGCAAGAGAAACAGTTTCCATTACGTCATCGTGTATTCGGCTGACGTGACCGGGTAGTTGATGCTCTGTCCAGGCTGCTTGCGGCTAAAGGCATCGACGCGTGCTCTTGTGCGTTTCTCACCACCCGGTCTTAGCCGGTCCTGCCTCGTAATCGAGGAGAGCCGTGCACATGGAGTTGCTGGTCACTTTCTGCGAAACCGATTGCAGCCGATGCGCTTCGGGTTGAGTCTGGCCCGCGCGGGGGTCGACGAGTCCGACCCGCTCCCCCCCGATCACGATCGCCCGAGCGGAGAGGCTGCCGCTCTCGAGAAACTCTATCGCCGTGAACGCTCCGGCCTTGTCGGCTTCGTCGCGCGAAAGGCAGGTTTCGACGATGCAGAAGATATCGTCCAGCAGGTCTTCGCCCGGTTCGTAGCCAGGGGGAATGCAGAAACTCTTGAAAAACCGGGCCCATATCTGCGGCAATGCGCCCAGAACCAGCTGGTCGACAGAGCGCGTGTCGCGGGGCGGCGGGGGCAAGACAAGCACGTGCCTATCGAAGAAGTCTCGCTGGCGGACAGCGATCCGATTGCGATGCTCGAGGCGCGCGACCGACTGCGCCGCATCGAGGATGCGCTAACCCGCCTGAAACCGCTGACGCGTCAGATTTTTCTGGCATGCCGGGTCGATGGCGTTAGTCATGCCGAAATCGCAAAGCAGACGGGCTTGAGCGTGAAAGGGGTGGAGAAGCACATGGGCAAGGCGATCAAGCACCTCGGTCGGCATTTGCGGCCATGACGGACGGTGAGGGGTACTCGCTTGCCGATCAGTTTCACGGAGAGGCGTCGAACTGGCTGTTCACGCGAAACGCTGGAGAGCCGGGGATCGAGGACAAGCTTGCCATTTGGCTGGAGGCTGATCCGCGGCACCGCGAAGCTTTCGATGAAGCCGAAAGAGTCTGGGGAGGTTTGCGCGAGTTGAAGCGCAGCGAAATGCGCCCATTTGGGATCGGCTCGGAGAGGCTGGGGCGCGCGCCCTTCTACATGCGCCGCAGCACGCATATAGCTGTGGGCGTTGCCGCTTCCATCGCCTTGGCGTGTTTCGCCGCTATTGCGCTCGCATCCAACCCTTACATTCCCGAACTGATCACCCCGGCATCCGCAGCGACATACAAAACCGGTCTCGGGGAGATCAGGACCTTTCGCCTCACAGATGGGCCTTCCATTACGCTTGACACCGACACCGAAGTGAGAGTTGGCGGCCATCGCGGGGAGCAGCGCCTTTTCCTCCTGAAAGGCCGGATACGCGTCGATGGTGGAGTGGGCGCGCGCCAATTCGTAGTTGCCACTCCGCAGGGAAGCGTTCGTGTCGATGGGCCCGTGTTCGATGCCGCCAATGTTGATCAGCGCTTGCAAATTGCTGCGCCGGCGGAGGCGATTGCCGTCACGGGCGACGTGGGTGGGATGTCAGAGCTCAAGCTGTCCTTGGGTGAGGGAATAGAGTTCGCAAACGGCCGGATTGCCGCGTCCCATTCCAACAGGGGATGGCCTTCCGGGATGCTCGCTCTCGACGGTGCTCGGCTCGATGATGCGGTCGCAGCGCTGAACCGATACAATCGCACCAAGCTTGTACTGGCGGGGAACAATCTCGGCCGCCGACCTATCAGCGGAGCCTTCCGTGTAAGTGAGCCGGGCAATTTCGCCGCAGTTATTGCCAGGATGTACGACCTGCGTATTGATCGCTCCCAACGTGATCAGATCAGGCTTTCGCCGCCGATCTGATCCCAGCCTCTTCCTCTTCAAAAAAATGTGGGGGGACCGTCAACCCTACGGCCGTCTCCATCCTTGACCCGCCGACGTTCGGCGCAGGGGTGAAACGGCAGAAAAATGAAAAAGACGGGATATGGCATTACGCTGTGGTTGGCGACGACGTCGCTGACCGGAGTACTTATTGGCCCGACGGTCGCACACGCGCAGCAAACTGCGCGACTTTCCATCGATCTTCCGGAGCAGCGCCTGGCAGATTCGCTACGGGCTCTGGCCCTGCTCTCGGGCCGGACGGTCCTTGCGGATGACGGGAGCGTCGCCGCGAGGCGCGCTCCCGCTCTGCGCGGGCAGTACACGTTGGAGGAGGCGCTGCGCCTGCTGCTTGCAGGCAGCGGCCTCGAAGCAGTGCGCAGCCACGACGGATTTGCCGTAAGGTATATCGCCGCACATGTCCTGCCAGCCGGTCCCGAAGCTTTGGAAACAGCCGACGCCGGTCCTGCGATAACGGTTACCGGCAGCCGTATCCGCGGTGCGCCGGTCACTTCTCCCGTGATTGCGGTCGACGCCGATCAGATGCAGGAGCAGGGAAAGACCGAGCTTGCCGATGTGGTGCGCAGCATACCGCAATCGTTCGGCGGCGGCCAGAATCCGGGCCTCGGTTCCAATGTCCCTACTGCAAGCGGCGTCGATGTCGGCGGAGCATCGACGGTCAATCTGCGCGGTCTCGGCAGCGATGCCACACTGACTCTCATCAATGGACATCGGCTTGCGTACAACGGTTCGCGGCAAGGTGTCGATATTTCAGCGCTGCCGTTTGCGATGGTCGAGCGCGTCGAGATTGTCGCTGACGGCGCTTCGGCGCTCTACGGTTCGGATGCCGTGGCCGGTGTCGCCAATGTCATACTTCGCCGCGACTACGACGGCATCCTTACATCGGCCAACCTCGGCACTTCCACAGGGGGCGGCGATTTCCGCCAGCAGTACGGTCTCACCGCCGGGAAGCGGTGGCGGTCGGGCGGCTTCGTTGGCTCCTACGAATTCGCGCGCAACTCGCAAATCCTGACCGGGGATCGCCGTTTCTCGGCATCACGCCCGGGCAACACGCTGATCCCGCCGATGAAACGGAACGCTTTTGCCGGTGCGGCCCACCAGGATCTGACGGATACACTCACTATCGAGGTCGACGGCCTGTTCAACAACCGCGACAGCGTACTTGTCCAGCCAAACAACACGGCCGGCAATCTTGCGGTCAGCCGGACCGAGAAGGTCTCGCAGAGCAAATCGTTCTCGATCGCGCCGTCGCTCAAATTGAACCTTCAGGGGGGCTGGCGGCTGGCGCTTTCGGGGGTCTACGGCACCGAGGACGTCCATCTTGCCAGCAATTCCTACGTTGGAAACACGCAGACCGGCACCATCCCGCTCTGTTACTGCAACAAGGGCAGTTCGGCGGAACTGGCCGCGGATGGACCGCTGTTTGCATTGCCGGGCGGCCCCGCCAAAATCGCCATGGGGCTCGGCTATCGATACAACCAGCTGTTCATTGATCGCGGGGCCGGGAACTACCTGACCGGCCACCATTCGCAGGACAGCTACTATGCCTACGGCGAGCTCAGTCTCCCGGTGGTTTCGCCAGGTCAGAAGATCAGCTGGATCAACCGGCTGAGCTTCAGCGGGGCCCTTCGTTTCGAGCATTATCCTGGGATCGACGATGTCTTGACGCCGAAGCTGGGCATGATCTTCGCGCCCGTTCCGGATCTCGCGCTCAAGGCCAACTGGGGCAAATCCTTCCGGGCGCCGACCCTCTACCAACAGCATCTGGCGCAGAGCGTGCTCTACTACAATGCGTCGTCGCTCGGGGGCACAAGCGGCACCGCGATGTTGCTCACCGGCGGTAACCCCGATCTCAAACCGGAAAAGGCGACGAGCTGGACGACCACGCTCGAATACAAGCCGCATCAGGTTCCGGGTCTCGGACTGCAGGTCGGCTATTTCTCGACGCGCTACACCGACAGGATCGTCACGCCGATTACCTACGCCTCACAGGCGCTCAGCAATGGCCTCTACGTGCCCTACGTGGAGCGGAGCCCCAGTCTTGCCGCCATCGACGCGCTGGTCGCCAACTCCGCGACATTCTACAATGCCACCGGCGCGCCCTTCGACGCTTCCCAGGTTGTCGCCATTGCCAACAACACCAGCGTGAATGCGGGCAATCAGCGCATCCACGGCGTCGATATCTTGGCCGATTACACCCAGGATCTCGGAGAAGGGGCAGGCTCGCTCGCGCTCTCTCTCAACGCCAGCTATCTGCGCAGCACCCAGACCCTGATCGCCGGGGCGGCGACGACGCAGCTTGCGGGCACCTTGTTCAATCCGCCGCATTGGCGCGGGCGTGGGAGCGCGACATGGAGCTTTGACGGGTTTTCGCTTAACACCACGGTGAGCCGGATCGGCGGGGTCGATGACGAACGCGCGGTGACGCCGGTCGATATCAGCGGCCAGACGACGGTTGACCTGACGGTGCGCTATGCCTTCCAGCAGCCGCACGGTCCGCTGCGGGGCCTCGTTCTCACCCTCACGGCGCAGAACCTCTTCAACGACACACCGCAGACCATCGCGACAACCAGTATCTACGACACCGCATTCGATACGACCAACTACTCCGGGATCGGGCGGTACATCGGCTTTGGGATCACCAAGGCATGGTGAGCGTATCCGTTCCGCCTGTCCGTTCCCGTGCTCTGGCGGCGTTTTTCATGGCAGGTGCCGCTTTCCTTCCTTCGATTGCATGGGCGCAATGCGAGGATTTGTTGCCGCCCTTTAAGGGCAACCAGCCTGCGAATGCAGCGAGGTCGCCAGGCGCTGGTAGAACCTTGCGACCGATAACGGCCGACGATCTGGTCCGGCTGCGCGATCTTGGGCCAGCGGACGGCTCCGTCACGGACAAGCCGAGTCCATTCGGCGTTTCGCCCAGCGGCAAGGAATCAGCATTCGTGCTCAGCCGCGCAGACCCAGACAGCAACAGCTACTGCCGGGCTCTGGTCGTACTGGACCTTGAAAGCGGGGCTCTGCGGATCGTCGACCGCGGCGGCGACTACATGTTCGATGCTTTCCCCATGTATGGACGGGTGCTTCGGAACGGCTTCACGGCAGTCGTTACGCCGCGGTGGTCGCCTGATGGATCGTCGATTGCCTACCTTCGGCGCGACAGCGATCGTGAAGGCGGCAAGGTGCAGGTATGGACAGTGCAGGCGAACGGGGAAGGTGCCCATTCGGTCACTCAATCTACCGTCGATGTGGAAGCGGTTTCATGGAGCGATGACGGGAGGCGGCTGCTCTATTCCGCCCGTTCGTCCACCGAGGCGGCAGAGCGAGCCCTGATGCGCGAGGGCAGGTCGGGCTGGCTCTACGACGAAAAGATCGTTCCGACCATTGGCCCGACGCCGATCGTTCCGGTGCAACAGCTCGAAACGCTCTCGATCGCGGCCGACGGCACCGGTTCCCGGCGAGCGAATGAAGGGGAGGTAAAGCAGTTCGAGACCCATATCGCGGTCGATAATGCCTTGCGGGCCGTCCGGTCCGACGGTCGCCGGGCCTCGGCAGGGCACATCGACAACAACACTTATGCGCCCCGCCAGATCACGATCGAAGCGGCGGAATCGTCTTCGACCGATCAACCTGGGGTCAAGTGCTCGGACGCAAGTTGCCGCGGGGCCTTCATCGGCATCTGGTGGCAACCGGATGGGAAGAGTGTGTTGTTCCTGCGGCGTGAGGGCTGGAACAAGGAAACCGCGGCGCTCTACCGTTGGTCCGGTGAAGCGGGCGCGGTGCCGGTATCGGTCCTCAAGACCAGGGATACCCTTCTGGGATGCGTCCCCGCCGGAGTGAACCTGCTGTGCACCCGCGAAAACGCGGTCACGCCCCGGCGGGTGGCGCTAATCGATACAACCAATGGCCAGATCTCCGACCTGTTCGATCCGAATCCCGAGTTTGCCGGCATCAGACTCGGTAAGGTCGAACGGCTCCACTGGCGCAACAATCTTGGGCTGGAAGCCTGGGGCGACCTTGTCCTGCCGCCCGGCTACCGCAAGGGCACGCGGTTGCCGATGGTCGTGGTTCAGTATCACAGCCAGGGGTTTCTGCGGGGCGGAACCGGAGACGAGTACCCGGTCCATGCCATGGCCGCCGCAGGGATTGCCGTCCTGAGCCTTGAACGTCCGGGGCCGGTTACCTCCCTCCATCCCGAGGTGCGGACCATGGATGATGCTCTCAAGGTTCTGAGCAAGGATTGGGCCGAGCGGCGCAGCATCCAATCCTCGATCGAAACCGGGGTCAAAGCCGCTGTCGATTTGGGTGTCGCAGACCCCAGGCGGCTCGGCATAACCGGACTTAGCGACGGAGCGTCGTCCGCGCGGTTTGCACTGATCAACTCGAACCTCTTCAAGGTCGCGGCGATCAGCACATGCTGCGTCGACGAACGGGCACTGACCTACAACGGGCTAGCGGTCGAAAGGACCTTCGAGGCGATGGGCTATCCGCCCCCGGCCCGGGAGGACCCGGAATTCTGGAAACCTTATTCGTTCGCGCTGAATGCCCAGAGGTTGGGCCAGCCGCTCCTGATGCAGCTTGCCGATGACGAGTACCTCGGCGCCCTCAATACTTTTGCGGTCCTCAAGTCCGCCGGGCGACCGGTCGAGATGTTCGTGTATCCTGGGGAGCACCACAACAAGTGGCAGCCCGCTCATCGCGGCGCTGTCTACACGCGCAATCTCGACTGGTTCGCGTTCTGGCTGCAGGACAGGGAAGATCCCGATCCCGCGAAGCGAGCCCAGTACGAGCGGTGGGAAGCCCTGCGAGATCGCCCTCGGCCGCGTCCCTGACCGATGGGTGACGAACCGCGGCCGCCTTGCCATTCGGCGGCCGCGGTTCGCATTCAGTCGTCGCCGAGGCCGGCTTCCGGGAAGCCAAGCGCTTCATCGATGGGCATCGGCCCGCCGCCGTGGGTCTCGGTGCTTGCCGCGCCGAGATCGATGAGATCCTCGGACCGTTCGTTCTCACTTGCCATTATCGTACTCCTCGTTTGTGCTGCCAGGGGCGGCAGCATGTTCGAGGCTATGGCCGGGCCGGGGATATCCGAAATAGATACGGATTCGATTTCGCGAATATCAGATCTGCCGGTTTCCAGCATCTTGCGTGGTTTGTGGTGTGCGGTGCAATTGAAAGCGCACCGCAGAATACGGCGCGTCGTCTGCTCGAAAAGAAGCACGAAGGATGAGAATGCGTTGGGTTTAGGCCCAGCTGGCGGCCCAAGCTTCGGCTTCGGCGAACTGGAGGACCCTGCGAAACCGACTATCGCGGGGAGGGCGCGGATCGTCGAGCACCTCGAGCACTGCAGCCCTGTCGATCACGCCTTGCCGCGCGAGTTCGCCGTCGGCGAGTAGTTCCCTGATCTGCGGGCGCCAGGTTTCGAAGATCTCTGCTGTGAAACTGTCCGGAGTGCCTTTCGAGTGCCGGAATATCACATGTTTGGGGAGGTCCAGCGCGAAAGCCTGCCGCGCGGCGTAGCGGTTCAGCCCCCCGCCGAACCACAGCCAGCTTGGAATGCGGAGACAGGCTTCGACGAGCGGCTGGGAAAGAAGGGGGGCAATGACCTGCGGCGCAGATCGAGGGTCCAGTGTCTCGACATAGCTCTGTCCCGCTCCGATCATGCGCGCATGGGCCTCCTGTCCGGGAAGGAGCTTTCCCGGGCGAGGCCGTGGACCATCGTTCTCAGGGTCCGTAAGGGAGCCGCAGAGCATGCTGATGTCACAGGGGGTGCCGGATGAGCGTTTACCCAGCCATGCCCGCCGGACCCCATCCGCGATGATCGTTGCAACCGGGACCTCGGTGATCTCGCTCAGGATGCCGGCCATGCGCCAGGCCGTCTTGCCGGGACCGAAGGTTCGCAGCGCATCAGCGACCGGGTTCGAGGAGTGCAGCGAGCAGAAGACCTGATCGCCGCCGCCGCCATTCAAAATCGCCCCTGCATCCGTTTCGCGGGCAAGACCGTGCGAATGGCGCAGGCTTTCCTGCCACATGAACCTGCCGGAAGGGCGCGGCAATCCGGCGGCGCTGCTCCAGTTGATATCGATCTCGTCAACCTCTCGCTGTCTCTCGTGGAGGATGATGCCGAGATGGTCGCAAACGGCCCGGGCATAATCGCGCTCGTCTCCCAGCGCGTCGCGCGTTACCAGGGTCATGGCCTCGACATGGACACCGGCCCCGACAAGCGCGGCGGCGAGGATCGAGGAATCGACCCCGCCCGACAGCATCAACACGGTGCGCTTCAGGCCCGAAGTTCTGGAACCGATGCACATGCGCGTCTGGTCAGCAACGAGTGCGATAGCATCTTCGATATGGTCGATCCGCGGCGCAGCGCAAGCCTGGGATGGGGACCAGACCGTGGCTGCTCGCCGGCCCCGAGGCCCGAAAGCCTCCATCGTGCCGCCGCGCAGTTCCCGCACGCTCCAAAGGCATGTGGCCGTCGAAACGCGGTCCTTGCGGGCCAGTTCACGTGCAAGCTCGCTCCAATCCACCAGAGGATCGTAGAGGCCGAAGGCGCTCAGCATATCGACGTCGCTGGCGATTGCGAAAGCTTCGCCGACAGGCACGACAAGGCAGGGCAGCTCGCCGAGCGGCGCGCGCAGCACGCGGATTTCGGGAGTGTCGGCGTCGTGCACGATGGCGAGGTAAGGTCCCCAGTATCGATCGATCAGCTCGCGAAAATCGCCGGCGGCGATATGGGCTGCTTCTTCGCTGCTGAAGCGCGTGACCCGCGATCCATCATGCTTGCGAAAGACCTCCCCGATCACGGCACCGTGAGGGCCAAGGGGAATTGATGCGTTGGGGCCCGCCGCGAGCGTGACGGACCCGGTGTCCAGCGCGACGCTCCATGCGTCCGAGTTTCCGACACGCGCGGTGAAGCCTTCCCAAAGCATCGGATGTGCGCCCGGCGAAGTGCGAAGGAGGCCGACGAAGCGCGAACGGGTCAGGTTGTTTCGGGCTTCTAGATGCGGAGAAACGCGCATCATACGACCAGGATCGGGGTAAATGGCCGGACATTGTCCAGACGGTCATTGAGCAGGTCGGTACCGGCCTGAACCCAGCAATGGGCGGCAAACGGCCGCAGGTGAACGCCCATGACCAGATCGACCGGCCAGCCCCGGGCGAGCGCGTAACGGGCAAGGGCGAGCGAGCGCGGAAGGCAGCGATCGTGCGCCTGCGTCAAGCGCGCCGTTCTTGCGAACTGGCTCGCGAGGTCGCGCATAGCCGCTTCGTCGATTTTTCGGGTGTCCCTGATTGCCGCCTTGCACTCGGAAAGCCCTGAGATCATCCGGTGTAGCCGGCCGATCCGCAATGCGAACCGCGCCAGGGAAATCCGTACTGCGAGCATTCCGATGGCGAGTGGGCGCGCGGCTTCGCGCGGAGCGTCGAGAAAGCTGGTCCGAGCACGACTAGGAAGCAGGCAGGGCGCGACTGCCGTCGGTCCCGGTACTTCCGCCAAAAGGCCTGACAGTAGCAGCGGCGCGGCATCATCGGTTCGCTGCGCATCGCCAGCGTCCGACAGGATAGACCGGAACGCTGCTTCAAGGCGCGGCGAGAGGCAAAAGTAGCGATCCGCGGCCAGATCCAGGAACACCAGTCGGTCGCTTACCTCGCAATACGTCAGATCGCTTCGCAACCTGTACCCCATGACCACCTCCCGCACATGGCCCGGTCGGGCCCAAAAAGGTCGGGCCGCGATCGGCTACCAGCGCCGGTCGCGACCCGCTCTTCTGTCAGTCGTCGGAGAGGCCGGTGACCTGGCCGAGGATTTCATCGGCGGGAACCTGGCCCTGGCCATGCGTCTCCGCGCTGGCGGCGCCGAGTTCGATCACGTCTTCGTTCAGTTCGCGTACCATTTTCCTTCTCCTTGTCGCGCTGCCGTAATTGGCAGCAAGAGCAAGACTAGGTCTTGGCCACGGGTATCGAAAATTTATACGGATTCGATCTGGCGAATATCAAATCTGCTTCAGACGGCGCGCTTCATTCTGTTCGGTAACGCCGGCGAAGCAATTCGGCAGCGGACTTCAGACGCCGCCGATGATAGGAATTCACGAATTTCTTGAGGTCTTCGATGCCTTCTGCACGCGTTGCCTCCGTCAGTCTTTCAAATTCGCTATCGAGATCGTCAAAGGTTTCAGGTTCGCCCAAACGGACAGCGTGCAGCCTGGCATTCGCCTGGGAAATGGCGGGAATGTATTCGGCGTGCCCCGACGCGTGCACGATCGCGCTGAATGCGGCGGCGATGCGGCCGGGATGGTCCATGGTGCCTGGCGGCGGTAGCTCGATCAGTGCCATGGAACCCGCCGCGCGTCGCAGTGCAAGGCTCAGTATGTCGGCAGACCAGCCGATAAGGTCCTTGAGTCCGGGCTCGTCGAGGAGCGGCAGGTGGTAGCCCGTACTAGTGCGCGTCTCGACCAGCCTTTCGCCGACAAGACGGTTGAGCGCCTCGCGAACGGGCGTCGTGCTCGAGTTCAGCTGCCTTGCCAGGATCGCGGGATCGAGGCGGATTCCCGGTGTGGTTTCCCGGCTGGTGACGAGATCGTGCATGTCCAGGTAAATCCGTTCGGATGTTGGACCCGCGTTCATGTCCGTGGTCCAGCGTGGTGGGTTTCGGCTTCAGTCAGCTGCGCGACGAGGGCGGCCTGGTCCGGGCGCAGTGCATCGGTTGCCGCCAAGGGACGATCTGGGTCGAAGCGTTCACCCAGCAGAACCGATGGACATTGGCCTTCGAAGTTGCCGAGATTGGGCCGGTGCTGCCGGTATCCGACAAGCGCGGCGAGTTCGCGATCGAACTGCCCGGCGATCCCTGGTGGGTAAGCCAGCCACTGGTTCTCGTAGGGTTTAAGCCAGCCCAATGAGTAGCCGACGACGATCCCCCGGCGGACGGTCTCGGTACGATTGTTACCGGCGCCGTGCAATGTCGAACCAAGGAAGAGGAGCGCTGCTCCGGGCGGCATTTCAATCGCGATGGGTGGTTCGGGAGGAACGGGCTCCATGGCGGCAGGGCCATGGCTCTTTGGCCAGACCAGCGTTGCCCCATTGTCGTTGGTGAAGGGAGTAAGCGGCCACATGACATTAACGAGGTACTCGGCATGACCCTTCGGAGCCGCCCACATGTCCTGGTCGCGGTGTGGCAACTGCGCGGGCGCGCCGCCGTGGACGGCGATCGCCTGCGTGGTGTTGAGCTGAATGCATTCGCACCACGGCAGCAGGATCTGCTCGATGATCGAGACGATCAGCGTGTGGCGAACAAGGGCCTCGGCGCGGGGCGACCGTATCAGCAGGCGTCCGAAGCGTTTGGTTGTCGCCCCGTAGAAGCCGCCCTCGCAGAACGGGGTTGCCTCGAACCGCTCGGCGAGCTCGCCGTCCAGAGCTTCGACCGTCTGCCTGGAAAGCGCATCGGCAATGATGCAATATCCATTTTCCTTGAGCTCGGCGGCATAGTGCGCGACTTCGCAGAAGAGATCCATGATCCTCTCCTTCAATTGGCTGCGAGAGGGTTGGAAAACCACGGCGAAACAATCCCGGCATCGAGAATGCGCTGAGGCGTGTCACGGTCGATCTCGATATAAAGCGCGGCCAGCATTTCGCCTTCGTGGTGGCGCGGTGGCCCCAGTGGGCGACAGGTCCAGCCGAATGCCAACACCTGGCGGAACCATCCCTCCGATGCGATCGCGGTGTAACCGGTAATGCCGTTCATCAGGGCACATTCGACCAGGCGGCACACGAGAGCGTCCCTTGCTTCCCGGCGATCCGCCGCCCGCAGCCGCCGGTCGAGGCAGAACCGCGTGATCTCGCGGATCGTCGGCCCGCACGGAGGTCCATCGGCGCAAAACCCGGCGTAAAAGCTACCCAGGATATGCGCCCGTGTTGTCGGCAATATTCGCGTGGATGCGAGGTGGGTGCCGTCCTGTTCCGAGAGTATCAGGTAGCGGGCATGTTCGTTGTCGAACTGGTCGATCTCGTACTTCCCCGCAAGCACCGGCACGTCCCACTTGAGCAAGTCGACGAATACCGACTTGCGCGCAGCGAACATCGCCCGCATCGCCTCGTCAGGTGCTTCTTTCCCTTCAAAGGTCGTAACGTTGAGCATGGGTCTGACTCCTTGACCGTGATCGGCCAAGGGTCAGCCCGTTCAGGCCATCGGCGCCATATCGGAAAACCGATATGTCATCGGCGAAAAATCTGGGTCAACGTGATCGTCCCGTCGAACAGTGCCCGGACCACCAGTAATGTGCGTTTGGAAACTCCGTAACACTCGCAGGCATTCCTGAGATGCAGACCCGCGGTCTGCTTAGTGACCCCTGTAAGGTCGGCGATCTCGCCATCGGTCTTCCCCAGGGCGGCAAGGGCAGTGAACTCGCGCTGACGCATGGTCAGAACGGGCGCACCGGCGCCGCCGGTACCTCTTCCGCTCGAGAGACGACGCGCCTTTTCGAAAGCCCAGGTGCCGAACAGCTGCGCCAACGGCAACAATGGCTCATGGAGCGGAATGCCGGTGCCGGTGACGAAGGTCACCGACCCATTCGCTTCGCCGGGGACGTTGATGGGCACGGTAAAACCATTACCGATCCCCTGTTGGCGTCCAAGTTCCATGATCTTGTGATCCTGGAGGTTGAGTGGGATCATCGCGGGGATTTCTCTCCACGCAAATCCGCTTCCTGTCACATGGCTGGCGCGGTGGACCGGGTCACTGAAGCCGATGCCGTGGCGGTCGTAGAAGTCCGCCCATTGCGGCGGGTAGTTATGAAGTCGCATGACGCGTCCACCGGCATGCATGAGGTCCACGTGATGGGTCAGCGCGTAGCGCTGAAAGCCAAGCGTCGTGGTTGCTTCGGTCAACACCGCGCCGAGGTCGTCCATCGTTGCCGACATTTCAAAGAGGCGCCAGAAGTACGCCATCAACTCGATTACTTGCTTGCCCAAGGTCCGACATTACGAGCACCGGCGGCGTCTCTTGCCCCCGGAAATCCGGTGATCGCCCTTCCTGTTTTTATGAAGCCGGCCGGCGGTTTCTCAAGCCGCTACCCGGCAGGTTTTGTCGCAAATGTGTCATATCATTGCCGGGCCCCATCGAAGTATACCTCAAAAGGGGTATCCGGCCCGTACAGCGATGAAAATGTTGTAATAGCAAGGATTGCAGCCGGTTCGCGGCGGCCGAGTTGAGCACGCCGCATAACCGCTGGATGCCGCACTGGCGAAATGGCGAGGCCTATGCGCGTCTCGCTCAAACCGATCGCGCCGGTCTGATGTGGGAATGGCTTCGCCGCGATCCCGGTTATGTGGATTGGCATCTCCAGGCGAGCCGGACAACTGGCGGCACGCATGGCGAACCCTCGAAATGGGGGCTGCACTTTCGCTGAAGACCCGGCCCGGGATGCGCTCTCGGCCCGGATCCTTTGGCATGCCGGTCTCGATCCGGGGACGCTCCGGGTCGAAGCCGAATTGGGCCGACCCGGTGACGCCGAGTGCATGGACATGACGCGCCTGGCGCCGTGGCTGACCGTGGTTCAGGGACAAGAAGGGCATCAACATGCAGTCCTGTCCGACGGACGGCGGCGAATCAGGATCGACGTCACGTCAGGGCGATTGGCACCGGAACGCTCGATGCGCCTGCGTTTCCGGCTCGACGGTCTGATATCGGCCGAGGCGGGCGTTCTGCCGATGCGGCGCCTGCTCCTGCTTTACAAGCACCGCCGCTTCGGGCGGATGCTCTATCCAAGAGACCCCGCACTTGACCGCGGTATCACGCTGCTGCGCGTGCATGACGCTCTTGCGGCGGGTGCGACGCATCGCGAAATCGCCAATGTTCTGTTTGGACAGGACAATGTGGATCGCGGCTGGGACCACACGTCCGACTCCCTGCGCTCGCGCATTCGCCGGTATACTCGCCAGGCACGTTCGATGGCAGGCGGCGAGTTCAGACGGCTGATGGGTGGCGGCTGACGTATCGAGATCGGTGGCGGCGGCGGCGTGGCTTCACTTCTCGGTCTCGCCAATAAGCTTCGCGCAGGCGAGAGCGCCGATCATGTAAGGACCCTCGTCCCTTTCACCGGCGCGTATCTGACGCAGGAACTTCCGGTTATCGAGGCCACGCCGCTCGAGTTCGGACGCCACCGCGGCCCGGAGATCCTTGATCCTGTCCATAATCATATGCCTCCAAAAGAGAACATATAAAGAACATAAATCGAG
The DNA here is from genome assembly GCF_009811895.1 of Novosphingobium sp. TCA1. Classification (NCBI taxonomy): domain Bacteria; kingdom Pseudomonadati; phylum Pseudomonadota; class Alphaproteobacteria; order Sphingomonadales; family Sphingomonadaceae; genus Novosphingobium; species Novosphingobium sp. TCA1. Next base: position 103,040 of record NZ_BLJH01000018.1, read on the forward strand.
TCGGTCAACATCGGCGCGGCGGGCGGAGGCGCGGGAGCGAGACTCGGGTTTTAGACGCGACCGGCGCGGCAGGTGGGGCCGCTTGACCAGCACCTGCCGTGTTATCGGTGATGAATGCTTACGCCTGGTTTATGCCTCGCCCGCGGCAATCCCGAGTTTCTTGCGCGAACGCGGCTTTGTCGTCCTGGGGCTGGGTTCGATAGCGGGCTTTGGAGCCGAATTCCGAGCTGCCTTGGGAGCCGCTTCGGGAGCAGGGGCACCGGTAGGCTCGGTGATCGGCTGCGCGCTGCCGCTCGCTGCTATCGCCTTGCCGCGCGGTTTGCGGCCAAGGCCGATCCGCTTGGCGAGTTCCTTGCGGGTATTCGCGTAGTTCGGGGCAACGAGCGGATAGTCGGAGCCGAGGTTCCAGCGCGCGCGGTACTCAGCCGGCGTCAGTTCATGGTCGGTCGAAAGATGGCGCTTGAGCATCTTTAGTTTGGTCCCGCACTCCAGGCAGGTAATGGCATCGGGCTTTACCGAGGCGCGCAGGGAGACAGCGGGTTTGCGCTCTTCCTGGACAGGCTCTCCTGGCTTGCCGAGGCTGTCCAGCGATCCGTAGACGGCAGCGATCAGCCGCGGAAGTTCTTCCGTCGAAACGGCATTGTGGCTGACGTGCGCGGAGATAATGTCTGCGGCCAAAGTAATAAGTGTTTCGTTCGCCATGCTGCTTTTAACCCGATCGTTGTATGTGCGAGGAAGTCGGCACAAGCATAATGCGGTATCTGGCGCAAATCTGTCGAGCGTAAAGGCTATCGATTTCGAGTAGCGTTCTATGTGGGGACAAATGTGAATTTTTGCCTACCCGCCCAGACGGGATAATGAGAGCGTATTCACGAATTGCCTTGTAGCGCTTTTTCAAGAGCAAAGGGCCGCTCCATTTGAACGTGCCCGGTGCAAGGGGACCTGTGCCATTAATGGATCAGCAACAATGTTTTGGCGCGCTCATGGACTTGCATCATGATGCGTATCGCGGAGAGCGGGAGAATAGTCGGATGTGCAACCGGGCGAGAATGCGAGGCGAGCCGGAAACCCTGTTCGGGTCAGTGGCCGAGCTGTTTACAGAACGCCCTCGTGACAACCGGTTCGATCCGCAGGAACTGTGGCCCAAGGGCAGGGCGTATGTCATCCGCGAGGAGGGCGGGCGGCGGGGCTGGGATATCATGTCCTGGGACGTGCTGGGAGGAAAGGGCGCCTGGCCGATGACGAATGTTCGCCGCCTCGCGGAGCCCCAGTGGCGGCGTCTCGCCGAGCGTCCGGAAAATCGCTGCCTCGTGCCGCTTACAGAATTCTGCGAGTTTACCCCGGACAAGCATGATCTTGGCGACGGCAAGCCGGCGCTGAAGGGAGAGATGTGGTTCGGCGTGACCGATCAGCCGACTTTCGCGGTGGCCGGGTTCTGGCAAACGACCGCGGTTGGCGACGCTTTCGCGATGGTGACCTGCAATGCCAACGAACTGGTGGCGCCGATCCACCCCAAGGCGATGGTTACGATCCTCGAGCCCGAGGCCGTGACCGCCTGGCTCCAGGGGAGCTACGAGGAAATCGCGGCGCTGCAGCGGCCTTACGATGCCGCGAAAATGTCGGTGAGGGGACCGGTATTTCCGACCCGGAGGCAGGAAGCCTGATCGAAAAGGTACTGCGATGCCGAGTTGGCGATGCGGCGGACCATGCGGCGCGCGCAGCGAGCTGCGGGGCAGGCTCGGGGACTTGCATTGCAGTAATTCTTTTTACTATCAGCAAATTACGTAAATTGTTGAACGGATACGGAGCCGAATTTTGAACCGATATGTATTGCTCGCCCTCGGAAGCGCTTTGCTGCTGAGCGGATGCTCCGATCCGAAGAAGGCCAGCAAGGGCAATTTCCAGGCGGCGATCGGTCACTGGATCGAGAAGAACCCGCCCTGCCTCCGGGTCCCGGAGGGAACGATCAAGCCGGCCAAGGACAGTGACGCGGAATATCCCCGCTATGTCGATGCTTCGCCGCTTACCGCCAAGTTTGCGATCGAGAGCCGCGAGCGGGCCGAAGCGCCCTTTGCCGCGCTCGTCGATGCCGGGCTGATGACGGTGCGCGATGCGCGGATCTCGATCAAGGCAGGCATCTTCGACAACACCGAGAAGGAAGTCCCGGTCCACGCCTACGAGCTCTCCGCCGAAGGCAAGAAGGCAATCGCCAAGACCCAGGATGCCTCAGGGCTCAAGTCGATGTCGCAGCGCTTCTGCTATGGAACACCGACGGTGGACGAGGTCGTCCAGTTTACCGAACCGGCAGAGATGATGGGCGTGAAGCTCTCGCAGGTGTCCTATCGTCATCACCTCAAGGACCTTCCGGCCTGGACGGAGAATGCCAAGCTGCGCGCTGCCTATCCGCAGCTCGAACGCGACACTGCCAAGAGCCTCGACGGCAAGGCCGCGGTCGTGCTGACCAACGAGGGTTGGGTCCACGAAAAGGAAAGCGGCCTCTGACGAGGCGGTTTGGCATGTTCCCCTCGTCTGGCCTTCGGGCGGGGGGCATGCCGTTTCCGAGGCAGGGCCAGTCCGCCGGGAGGCTGGGAGCAGCCGATAGCGGGGATGCGCCGCTGCTGTGCTCAGTGAAAGTCGTGGCTGCGGATGGGCACGAGGTCGTCCGCAGGGGGCGCCGTCTTGTAGGGCGGCGACGCGAGCGTGCTGCCTGCCGGAAACTTAGGGTCGCGGGGATCCGGACCGCCGCCGTGGGTGGCGCCGTCGCCGCGCCCCGGCGGCACCGAGAAACGGCTGCGCGCGATCGAACGCAGCATGGCATCGTGATCGATGATCCGGTCGCAGATGACGTGGATGATCTCGCCTTCCTTCTGCACGCGTCCGCGCATCGCGATCATCGAGGCGGACATGATCTGCCGGCGATAGATCTCGAACTTGTTGGGCCAGAGGATGCCGTTCGCAATCCCGGTCTCGTCCTCGATCGTCACGAAGAGCACGCCCTTGGCGGAGCCCGGCCGCTGGCGCACCAGGATCACCCCTGCGACCTCGATGTTGCGCCCATCGCGGATCGAGGAAAGATCGGCGCAGCGCACGATGCCCATTGCATCAAGCTCGGCGCGCAGGAATTCCAGCGGATGGCCGCGTAGCGACAGCTGGAGCGAGCGGTAGTCCTCGACCACCTCGCGGCCGGCGCTCATCGGCCGCAAGGCAACCTCCGGTTCCAGGCCTTCCGGCGAGAAGCGCGCCTCGCGCGCGTCGGCTGCCGCGAACAGGGGAAGCGGCGCCTCGCCGAGGCCCTTCACCTTCCACAGTCCCTGGCGGCGGTCCTCGGCCAGGCAGGAAAAGGCATCGGCCTGCGCCAGCCTTTCGATCGCGGCGCGCGGCACCCCGGCTCGGCGCCAGGCTTCCTCGACGCTTGCGAAAGGAGAGGGGCCTCTTGCCGCGGCGATCGCCGCGCCGTGGACATTGGCCAGCCCGTGCACTTGCCGGAAGCCGAGGCGAACCGCGAGATAGCGGCCTGGCGCAGGCTCGAGCGTGCAGTCCCAGTGGCTGTGGTTGATCGAGACGGGACGAACCTCGACGCCGTGGGCGCGTGCGTCGCGCACGATCTGGGCCGGGGCATAGAAGCCCATCGGCTGGGCGTTGAGCAGCGCCGCGCAGAACACGTCGGGGTGATGGTGCTTCATCCAGCAGCTCGCGTAGGCGATCTTGGCGAAGGAGGCGGCGTGGCTTTCGGGAAAACCGTAGGAGCCGAAACCCTCGATCTGCTTGAAGGTGCGTTCGGCGAAGTCCCTGGGATAGCCGCGCGAAACCATGCCGTTCACCAGCTTGTCGTAGAAATGGCTGACCCCGCCGGTGAGCTTGAAAGTCGCCATCGCACGCCGCAACTGGTCGGCTTCCGCCGGCGTGAACCCGGCGCCGACGATCGCGACCCGCATCGCCTGTTCCTGGAATAGCGGCACGCCCAGCGTCTTCCTGAGCACCGCCTCCAGTTCCGGTTTGGGATACTCGGGCGTCTCCTTGCCTTCGCGGCGCCGCAGGTAGGGATGGACCATGTCGCCCTGGATCGGCCCGGGACGCACGATCGCGACCTCGATCACGAGATCGTAGAATTCCCTCGGCTTGATGCGCGGCAGCATCGACATCTGTGCGCGGCTCTCGATCTGGAAGACGCCGAGCGTGTCGGCCTTCTGGATCATCGCATAGACGCCCGGATCATCGTCCTGCAGGTCGGCCATCGTCTTCGTGACGCCCTTGTGCGCCTCGAGCAGGTTGAAGGCGCGGTTCATGCAGCCCAGCATCCCGAGCCCGAGCACGTCGACCTTCATGAACTTCAGGGCATCGATGTCGTCCTTGTCCCACTCGATGATCTGGCGGTCCTCCATGCGCGCGGGCTCGATCGGCACGAGGTCGTCGAGGCGCTCCTGCGTCAGCACGAAACCACCCGGATGCTGCGAGAGGTGGCGCGGCGTACCGATCAGCCGGCGCGAGAGATCGAGCGTGAGGCGCAGGCGGTGGTCGCCCGCATTGAGGCCCAGGCTCTCGATCTGCGCATCGGTGATCCCTTCCATCGACCAGCCCCAGACGAGACCCGTCAGCATCCTGGTGAGATCGCGCGGCAAGCCGAGCGCCTTGCCGACTTCGGCGACCGCGCCGCGGGTGCGGTAGCGGGTGACGACGGCGGTCAGCGCCGAGCGGTGGCGGCCATAGGTCTCGTAGATCCACTGGATGATTTCCTCGCGGCGCTCATGCTCGAAATCGACATCGATATCGGGCGGCTCCTTGCGCTCGCCCGAGACGAAGCGCTCGAACAGCAGCTCGTGCCTGATCGGGTCGATCGAGGTGATGCCGAGCATGAAGCATACGCAGCTGTTGGCGGCCGAGCCGCGTCCCTGGCACAGGATGCCGCGCCGCCGGCTCTCCGCGACGATCGCGTTGACGGTAAGGAAATACGGGGCGTAGCCGAGCCGCTCGATCAGCCCGAGCTCATGATCGATCTGCCTGGCGTAGGCCTGCGGGAGCCCTGCGGGGAACATGCGTGCGGCCGCATCACGGGTCAGCGCAGCCAGCGCCTGCTGGGCGCTGCGCCCGGCCATCACTTCCTCATAGGGGTACTGGTAGCGGATCTCCCCGAGGTCGAACCGGCACTGTGCCGCGATATCGGCGCTGGCCTGGATTGCATCCGGAAACGCCGCGAAGCGCCGCTCCATTTCTTCGGGCGATTTGAGGTTGCGGTCCATGAACCGCTCGCGCCGGAAACCCAGCGCATCGATCGTCGTCTTCTCTCGGATCGCGGTCATCACGTCCTGCAGCGGGCGCAGTTCGGGCGCATGGTAAAGCACGTCGCCGGTCGCGACGCAGCGCACCCCGGCGGCGCGCGCCAGGCCGGCGAGACCGTGGAGGCGCGCCTGGTCGCCCGGCCGGCGCCGCAGCGCGAGCGCGCAGTAGCCGTCGGCTGCGAAAACGGATCGCAGCTCGGCGAGGTGCCCGGCCGTCTCGGCGTTCGGCATGTCCGGAAGCAGGATGGCGACGAGGTCCTCGGCGTGCTCGGCCAGATCGCTCCATTCTAGGATGCAGCGGCCCTTGCCCCCGCGCGCCTTGCCCCGCGACAGCAGCCGGGTGAGGCGCGACCAGGCGGCGCGGTCCTTCGGGTAGAGCAGTAGCGCGCGGCCGCACGCGAGATCGAGGCGCGATCCCGCGATCATGCGTACGCCGGTGGTCTTCTGGCCTTCCCAGCCGCGCACCACCCCGGCGAGCGTGCCGCGATCCGCCAGGCCCAGCGCGGTGTGCCCGAGCGCAGCAGCCTCGGCGAACAGCTCCTCGGGCGAGGAGGCGCCGCGCAGGAACGAAAAGTGGCTCGTCACCTGGAGCTCGACATAGGTCGCCATCAGCCGAACACCCCGTGGAGATACCAGGTGAGATCGCCGGTCGGCGCATCGACGCCGTCGCCGCGCCGGAACACCCAGAAACGCTCGCCCCCGTCTGTCTCGACGATGAAGTAGTCGCGAACCGCCGAGAGCTCGCGCTCGCTGCGCCACCATTCGCCGTGGATCCGCTCGGGACCTTCGCCCGCGGCAACCCGATAGGACTTGCCGCGCCAGGTGAACCGGCGCGGGGGGTGGTCGGGCAGCAGGGCCACCACGCCCGAGAGCTGCTCGGGCCGGGGCAGCAGGCGGATAGGTCGCCGCCAGCCCGGCCACCGGGCGGGCCTCGCCAGCGGATCGGTCCGCCTGGCGGCGCGTTCGGGAACATCGCTCTCGATCGCGGTGATCCGGAACAGCGCGTCCTCGCCGACCCGGCCCGCGAGCTGATCGACGAGCGGGGCGATGTCCGGCGCCTGCGGTTCGCCTGCGAGCCCGTTGCGGGTCATCTCGGGCTGCAGGATTTCGGTGCGCGGCGCGGCGAGTTCCATCGCCTCGATACCGAGCCCGGGATCGATGCGCTCGACCCGCATTGCCAGCATGCGCGCGAGATGCTTCGCGTCCCGGGTGGCGCGCGCGGTGCCGATCGCGATGCGCTGATCGATGCCGTCGACGCGGCGGCAGGTCAGCACCGCGCTGCGCAGCCCGAGGCGGCGCCCCTCGAGATCGCGCACGAGATCGCCGAGCAGATCGCCCGCCACCTGGTTGATGGCTTCGGCGGTTGTGATCGGCTCGAGCAGCCGCCGCTCGGCGCGCGGCGTCTCGAAAGGGACGATCGGCACGATCGGTTCCGCGACGAGCCCGCAGGCCTGATCGAGACGTTCGACGGCCTTGAGGCCGAGGCGTTTGGCGAGCGGCCCGCGCGGCATCGGATAGAGATCGGCGATCCGCTCGAGCCCGAAACGGCTTGCCGCGTTCAGCACCTCGTCCGGCAGCCGCAAGGCGGCCAGCGGCAGGTTCGCGATGGCCTGTGCTTCGTCGCCGGGGGGCAGGATGGTTATCGCCGCGCCCGCAAAGCGGGCGAGGGCGTGGGCCGCGCCGGGACTAGCGGCAATGGCAATCCGGGCGGTGAAGCCCAGCCGCTCCAGGAAGCGCAGGGCGCGCCGGCAGAAGCGTGCTTCACCCCCGAAAAGATGGGTAGTGCCGGTGAGGTCGAGCCAGAGACCGTCCGGCGCGCAGACGCTTGCCGTCGGAGTCCAGTGCCGGACTGCATGAAGCGCGAGGCGATCCAGCCAGGCCTGATCGCCTTCGCGGTCTGCCTCGCGGACCTCGAGATCGCTGACAAGCGCGCGGGCCTGGGCCGCGGCCATGGCGGGATGGAGGCCGAGTTCGCGTGCCAGTGGGCAGGCTGCGGTAACCACTTCGCGCTGGCCGCTGCGCTCGATCAGGACCGTCGGCCGCTGCCACAGGCTGGTGATGTGCTTTTGCGGGGCCGAGACCGGGGATCGGCCGGCTCGCGAAGGGCCGTCGTCCGGGCGCATCGCCCGGAACGGATGATCGGCAGGCTCGCTCCGCCGGCCCATCTCGCGCATGGTCGGGCGCTGATGCGCGGGCAGCGCATCGATGGCGGCCTGCTTCGCTGCGGGTGCTGGCACGGCGCCTTGCGCCCAGCGCGCGCCCGGCCGCCAGCCGCCGCCGCGCGGCACCGAGCAGGGGCCGGGGTCGTCGTCGATCGGCGGGGCGCCTCGCAGCGCCGGGCGCAATCCGGATGCATCCGTCTGATGCCGCGCGGGCGCGCGCGTCTCAGGCGGCGCGGGCGGCAGCTCGGCCCGGCGCAGCCGCTCGATCGGCAGGTGCGGCAGGTAGAGCGAGGCGACCCTGGTCATCGCAGGCCTCGACAAGAAGGGAGAAGGGATTGCCGCCGCGCTGGCGGACAAGTTCGATCTGCCAACGTCCACGACCGACGCCGGAATGGGCGAGAGGGCGGGACGGCGCTGCGGCAATGCTCCAGCGCGTCATGGCGGCCGAGGGCTGGGCAAGCGGATCCCGCCCGCGGGTACGGTGCCGGTGGTAGAGCAGCATCGGGGTCCCGCTGTCGCCGGCGGCAAGCTGCAGGCGCCGTGTCGCGGTCTGGTCGGCCATTTTGACTTCGGCGATCACGCAGGCCAGCGATCCGTCGCGCAGGCCGTCCTCGGCCATGGCCAGGACATCGGTGTCCTTTGCCCCTTGCGCATAGAGCACTTTATCCGGGCCGAGCCCGACCTGCTCGAGCCCCGGCGCATAGAGATCGAAGCGCGACAGCGTCCAGAGCACGGTCATCCCGGGCTCTGCTGCAAAGCGCGCGGCGATGCCGGCGGTGAACAGCGTGGCTGCGGCATCGTCGCTCCAGGCCGCGCTGGCGCCCGCGATTTCGTGGAGGGCGCCGCTGCTCAGGCCTCGGTCGGCGAGGGCGCCGTCGATCTCGTGTACCCCGAACGGCAGGGCCGGGCCGCGCGCGGTCTGCGCTGCGGCGACTTGCGCGCGCAGCGCGGCGAGCGCGTCGGCAGGCAAGAGGGATGAAAGGGCGGTGGTCAGGAGCATCGGATCAGGGTGACTCATTTGTTCGCTCTATGTTCTGTTTGTTTATCAGCGGCGTCAAGACGGCTGACGGGATGTTCCCGGGTCGTTGCCCGCTAACCAGCGGGCTGAAAACGATAAAGAATTTGCGCGGGTCCGGTATGCTCAGAAGTGCCCATTTGGTGGGGCCGATGACACTTGGTGGCTTGAAGCAGCGGGATCTGCGTGACGTTGATTTTCCAGATGAGGCTTTAACCGCCCGGTCACGGCGAGAGGGTTAGGGTCGGGTCCAGCAAGGGGAAAAATATGAACGATACGTGCTCGAACTGCGATGCCGAGATCTCCGATGGCGGCTTCCTGAAAACGCCAAATCGCCGGTACAGTGCGCGGCAGGTCTCCTTCGTGAACTTCGTGACCGATGCCAGTTATCCCGATCTCTGCGAGAAATGCGGTGATGCCGAGTATCGCGGTGCGGTCATCGGCACCAAGGCGCAGCGCGAGGAGTGCCGGCAATACGTCCAGGATCACATCGTCGACTTCCCGATGATGACGATCTCACAGGTTCCTCCAGGGGCCCGCTGCCGGATCAAGTCGATGGTGACGGCAAACGTGACCGTCGGCACCGGATTTTTCAACGAACTCAGCCAGGGATTTTCCGACATGTTCGGCGCCACCAACGTTGCGACCGGCATGGCCTTCAAGGTGAACTCGGGTGAAGCGACCGCGCGGTCGGTCCTGGTGGAAAAGGCAATCGCCATGGGCGCCAATTGCGTGATCGGCGTCGATATCGACTACGGCACCACGAACAACAATGCAGCCACGGTCAACATGCAGGGCACCGCTGTCGTCATCGAAAACCTTGAGAATATTTTGAGCGACGATGTGCTCGAGCGCTTTCGGGTTTTCGAGGAAAAGCGCGGCCGCGTTCAGGAAATCAGCCGCTGGCTGGCAGGGGACTTCGAAGGCGTCGCGGTTCCCGATGTCGAGACGGTCTGACGGGGCTCTTCGCGGCGATTATCGGATCTCTCCCGCGGCCGTGCGGCTTCGCGATTCAGGCCGGCGTGAGTCGAGGAGGGCGCGCTTCCGCAGGAGGATGCCGATGCCGGCGTGTGCGGCACCAATCCACGAGTCGCGCACCGACTCGGCCTGTGCGGAAGGCTGTTGGTATTCTGTTGATAAAGGGGCGGGCGGGTGCGTTTTTACTGGAGCCGGGACTCGCGCCTCGTTAAGCGGATCCGGCGCGCTTCGAGGGGGATCGACCTTCTCGAGGATGCCATTTCGAACATCGACGGAGCACATCATGACTGGGGCCCAACTGGCCGCGGCCCGCAGGAATCGCGGCCTCACTGAAGCGGAACTCGGCAAGGCCATCGGTTATCGCGATCCCGCCCGCGCGGTCCGCCGCCTCGAAGCCTCGGGCGCGGTCAACTCGCGCGCGCTGACCATGATCAAGGTCGTTTTCGGCACCGTCGATCAGAACAACGCCCGCGAGCGCGGGCATCGGCGGCGCGCGGTAAATCCCGACCAGCTCTCGTTCGCATTCTGAGCGGGCCGGGGACACCGTATGATCTCTCGGGTCTGCTGCGCCGCGGCTGACCTGGGATCGAACACCGGCTCCCGGACCCGACGGCCCGGCCCGCGCAGCGAGGGCGGTCTGGCGATGACTGGCGCTATGGGTGCGGGAGGCGGCTGCGCCGGTTCGCGGTATGCCTGGCGAGCCGCGGGATCATGCCGCCCTCCGCCGAGCGCAGAGGCCTGGGCTCATCGGCCGTTGAAGATTGATCGCGATTTCCGCGAGATGGTTGCCATTCGCCCGTGGACAATCGGCGGCTCGCCCCTAATCTGGCCTTATGCGGATTTTCATCAGCTCGCTCATTTCCGGCTTCGAGCCCCAGCGGGCGGCTGCCCGCCGCGCGGTGTCTACCTTGCGCCACGAGCCGGTCATGGCAGAGGACTTCGGCGCTCAGCCGCACTCGCCGCAGATCGCCTGTCTTCAGGGCCTGCGCGGATCGGACATGGTCGTTCTGATTCTCGGCGAGGGTTACGGCTTCGTGCCTCCCGGATCGCCCCTGTCCGCAACGCACCAGGAATACCGCGAGGCGCGGGAGACCAGACCGGTCCTCGCGTTCGTGCAGGAGGGTATTGCGCCCGGGCCTGAACAAGCGGCCTTCATTGCCGAAGTCCAGGCCTGGGAGGGCGGCCTGTTCCGCGGCAGCTTCATGGGACCAGAGGATCTCCAGGACAACATTACCCGCGCGCTCCATGACGTCACGCTTGCGAATGCCACGGCGCCTGTCGATGAGCAGGAAATGACCGCGCGCGCTGCCGCCATGCTGCCGGCGGAGAACCGGCATCAGGCATCGCCGGGTTCGCTCGACCTCGTTGTCGTCGGCGGGCCGCGCCAGCGGATCCTGCGGCCTGCCGAACTTGAAGCGCCCGGTCTTGCCGAGCATCTGGAGCAATCCGCGCTCTATGGAACGAGCAGGCTGTTCGATCGGACGCTCGGTACCGTCAGCCGGCTGGACGGTTCCGACCTCGTCGTCTCGCAGGATCGCGGCGCCGCCATCCGCGTCACGGAACAGGGGGCCGTCGCTTTGCGGCTGCCGCTGGACGCGCCGCCAAGCAGCGGGCGGAACCTCGACCTGATGAGCGGCATGGTGATCGTCGAGGAGGCCGTGCAGGAGCGGCTGGGCACGGCGCTGGGCTTTGCGGCAAGCGTCATCGAGCGCATCGATCCGACCCAGCGTCTGACGCATCTTGTCGTCGTGGTCCGCCTGACCGGCGTCGAACATCGCGGATGGCGCACGCGCGCGCAGCATGCCTCGAACCCCAATTCCCTCGTCATGGGCCACGGCGGCGTGAGTGACCGGCCGCCGATAGTCCTTCCGGTTCGCCGGGCGGCCCTCGGCCTGGATCGCGGTGCGCTCATCGAGGATATCGTGGTTCCGCTCAGGCGCCTGTTCCCGTCGGTAGACTGAGGCTGAACCTATGGAGGAGAAGTTCCCGTGAATGGACCCACCAAACGCGAGTATGATGCGCTGCGCACCCTTTCCGGCGGTCTGGTGGAGAGCCGGGGCGGCCTCCACCCCGCCGGGGAAGGCAAGATCAAGTCGATGCTGGCCGCAGGCTGGATCGAGGAGGTTCCCGAAGGCGCGGTGGGACGGCAGCTAGGCTACCGTATCACCGAGGCGGGCGAGGCGGTACTCAAGGCCGGCTGCGCGCCGAAGCCGCCGCGCAGGCCCAGCAGGTTGCAGGCGATGCCGCCGCGAATCGGTGCAATGCCGCCGCGGATCCGGCCGCTCCGCTGAATGCCTGGGTAGCCTTGTCGGCTACCCGAATCTATTGACTCCGGTGGTTCCGGTGGCGGCCGGTGTATCGGCGGCGGGCGGCGGGGGCAGCACCGCGCGCAGGTCCGTCACGAATTCGCGGACCGCGAACTGCAGGTCCTGTGGCAGGTCCTTGATGACTTCCGTTATTGCAATCTCGGTGCAGGTCAGGAACTGGCCGATCCTGTGGATCAGCGGCGAGGTTGTCGAGTAGTCGGATGCGACCGCGCCGGAGACGATTATGCCGGCGAGCGACAGCGAACCGGTAACCAGGTTCCTGGTAGTTCGCTTGATCCAGCCTCCGGCCTTTTCGCCCTGGAAGGTGCCGCGCTCGGCGGCGCCTTCGAGATCTTCGAGCAGCGCGGCGGTCTCCGGCGTGACCAGCCGTTGCTCCTTCGCCGCATTGATCACTTCGAAGGTGGGTTTGAGGTCGGCGGCCTTGACGAGGAACCGGCCGGCTTCCTCGTCGGCTTCGCGCGCGCTGGGGAACATCCTCAACCAGGGAGCCAGCGTGCGAACCACATCTTTCAGCGAGCGCTGCACTTCCGGATCGAGCGGCAGGGCGTAGGATACCGCGCCGGCCGAGATCTGCTCGTCGAGTTCGACGAACGAGCCGAGTTCGAGCGCGTTGGGATAGAGAAGTCCCAGAACGTCGGGGATGTCTTCGGTCGGATTTTCGAGAAGCGTTGTGAGCGTAGCGGCGGCCCTGCCGAGCCCGGTCCAGCCGGGCTGGTTGTCGAGGCGGGCGGTAAACCCGGCCAGCGTGCGCGCCTTCTCGAGCAGGGCGGTCTGCATCTGGCCGGTCATCGGTTTCAGCGCCGCGATTCGGTCGCCATCTTCGGCGGCGGTGACCATCGTCAGATGGTCGCCTTCCGGTTCGAACGTCGCGCCGCCCCGGGCCTGTTTGAGCTGCGCGAGCAGGGCAGCCCTCTCGGCTTTCGCCGACGCCGCCGACTTGGTTTCCTCGTCGTCGACGTAGATCGGCCTCCAGATGCCGACGTCCATCCCGAGACGCAGGCGGCGGGCGCGTAGCGCATCCTTGACATCGGCGAGCGAGTGGCGGCCGAAGCCCGATATGCGCAGCAGGTCGGCTTCGCCGCGCTGAACGAGATCGCCGATGAGGGTGATACCGTTTCTTTCCAGAACACCATAGGTGCGGCCGGGGAGCTCGAGAGACCCGATCGGCTGAAACAGCTCGGACGCAATCAGCGACTGCGGATCGATCGGCAGGCCGTTGTCCTGGATGATACGCAGCCCGATCCTGCTTAACGCCGAGGTGTTGCGCTTTGGCTCTGCTTCGTAAAGCCGGACCACGGTCTGCAGCGGAAATTCGCCCCGGGCAAGATCGGGCGATTTTTCCACGACTTCCAGAGATCCCAGTTGCGCAAGCAACTTCAGCTCGCGGTGCAGTCGTGGATACTCAGGGGCGCTGCGAAGTTGCGGCGACAACACCAGGATGCACAGGCCGCGAATGCGTGCCATGGCCTGGCCGACCGCGAGAATGTCGATCACAGCGAGGTCGAATTGGCCGTCGAGAGTCTCGAGGGCATCCGCGAGATCTTTGGCGAACCTCAGGTCTGCCGGGTGAGCAAGGATGAGTGCGGAGCGGCCTTCAATACGCATGGTGCTTGGCTAGTTGGGGCAGCGGCGGGACGCAAGGCTTGGACAGGCCACTGTGGAGATATCACAAGGCTTTAGGCGTGCGGGGGCCTGAAGCGTTTCTTCCGAGGAGGTGCGCGGTTTCCAGGGGCGCTTCTTATCCGTCGGAAGCCGGAGTCCATTCGGCATGACGTGAGGAGCGGTTACCGGTCTCGCTCATGATCCGTGCCAAACGGCGTTCGGTCGGTTCCGATCGGGCGTCAGGACTTCTCGAGGGATCTTTCGGCGCCCCGCGTCTGCCGACGCGGCCCCGCTCTACCTCCGCTTGCGCTCCGGCCGAGCCACCTGCGGCGTCTCGTCGGCATAGCCGTTACGATCGCTGGCGCAGGGGTCGGCGGGGCATGCCCCGCCTCGATGTGGACGCGCGCCGGCTGCGCCCGCGCGCGGCACCATTTGTGAGCCTCTCCCGATGAAAGTCGGGGTGTGGGCTCGACAACCGTCTGGGCCCGCCATCGGCCCCTGCAAGCCGCTCCTTCGTCGCGGCTCCTCCACTCCCGTTCCAGCCTTTCAGGTGCAGGCGCCGCTTGCCGCGGGCCCTGTCGGTCGTCCGGGCCGCCCACCCCCCGCCTTTCCGGGGGAGGCCCATGGTGGGTTTTTTGGGCAGTGCAGGAGGTGAGACATGCGCAGCAATCGCAAGGTCCCGCAATGCGCGAGGCCGCAAGATCAGGTTCGTGGAGCCGTTGGTTCCGACCGGCAGAGGGACGGCGGCAACGCCGATCCGGGGCGGGTCGGGGTTCGGGATCGCGGGCTTTCGCAGGGTGTGGATAACCCTGACCATAACCGCCGCCATAACCCTGAGGGTAACCTTGGGGGTAATTCCGGAGGCAGTCCTTCGGCAGGCAGGCAGGACACCCGCAAGAAGGAGGCGCGGGTCTCGCTTTACGACGAGGTCACGGCCCGGATCATTGCCGAACTGGAAGCAGGGCGCATCCCGTGGGTCCAGCCGTGGAGCAGCGCGGCTTGCGGCGGGGCGGGGGGAGCCGGGGCGGTTCCATGCCTGCCGCGCAATGCCCTGACCTCCCGCAGCTACTCAGGCATCAATATCCTGCTGCTCTGGGCTTCGGCGCTGGCCGCAGGCTGGGCGCGTCCCGGCTGGCTCACGTTTCGCCAAGCCATCGCGGCGGGCGGCAATGTGCGCAAGGGCGAGCACGGAACGCAGGTCGTCTATGCCGACCGCTTCACGCCCGAGACCGAGAAGCAGCGGGCGCGGGAGAGCGGCGGCGAGGCGCGGTCGGTTGCTTTCCTGAAGCGATTCACCGTCTTCAACGTCGCGCAGTGCGAGGGTTTGCCGGACGATATCCTGCCGCAGCCGGTCGCCTTGCCCGAGCGCGAGATCGTGCCGGTGGCCGAGGCGCTCATTGCCGCAA
>NZ_BLJH01000019.1:0-112610 GCF_009811895.1 Novosphingobium sp. TCA1
GTGGACACATCCTTCACACTGCGGCACTCAACCGAACAGGTGCCCGGAATTTCGCGCTTACCTTTCGTCTATGCCCGGCTCCAGAATGCCCGGAGCGAGATCGAGCAGGGCTATCCCGACGCCGAACTCGACCACTGGGCCGCTCGTGCGGCGGCGTGGTCGAAGTCCGGGCGCGATGTGAGCCTGTTCTTCATCAACGGCGCGAAGGAAAGGGCACCCGCAGCGGCCATGGCCCTGATCGGTAAACTTTAAACCGAGACCAGGTTGTTCCTCACGGCATAGCGGACCAGCTGTGCCGTCGTCATGAAATTGAGCTTGCTCATCGCCGATGCGCGGTGCGTCTCGATGGTCTTGGTGCTCAGGCCCAGAATATAGGCGATCTGCTTGTTCATCTGGCCTTCGGAGATCAGTTGCACGACCTGCCTCTCGCGGGGGGTCAAGGCCGATGGCTTGTTGTCGTCGGTCTGCGACAGCTTGTTGACCAGGATTTCCGAGATCGCGGACGAGAAATAGGATTTTCCGGCGAGGACTTTCCTGGCCGCAACGCGAAGTTCTTCGAGATTGTCGGTCTTGAGCACTATCCCGCGCGCACCGGCCCGGATATATTCGATCATCAGATCGTCCGTGAAGCAGGACGTGTAAAGGATCACCCTGGCGGCGGGCAGTTCGTTCCTGAGGCGCCGGGTGAGGTCGAGCCCGTTCACGAATTTCAGGCAATGTTCCAATACGATCAGGTCTGGGTGCAGGTCCCGCGCCAATGCGAGCGTTTCCTCGCCGTCCACCGCTTCCGCCGCGACGTCCCATTCATGATGTGCCCCCAAAGTTTCCCTCACACCCAGGCGAAGTACTTCCTGTTGATCGACGATCATGATCTTTGCCAGTCTCTGCGCCATGAATCACCTTGAATCCCTGCAAAATGCAATAGGTTAAGACGATTATTGGCGACCCTGCTGCTTGCGTATTTGGCTAGGGCATCGGAGTAGGGGCGTTCTATAGGTAATAACCCTGGGAGACTAAAGGCAATCGATTTAAATATCATCGAAATTTATCAAACTTGTACAAGAATACAAAAGGCGGGGAGATTTCGTGGCGGCAGGGCTGGATATTTCGCAGGAACATCACGCCGCCCCTTTCGTTTTTCGGTCATGAAGAACGCCCTCGTCGCATCCGCTCTGGCCATTGCGCTCGCCGCCTGTTCGTCTCAGCCCGCGAAGGAAGCGGAGCCGTCCGGCGCGGTGGAAACCTCGTCCGCCATGCCGGAGGACATGGCTGCGACATCCGCCCCGGCAGCGCCTGCCGCAGAAGCACCGGTGAACGTGCTGTCGCTGGAGGGGCTGGGCAATCTCAAGGTCGGGAAGGCCGTACCTGCGGGATCGTCCTGGCGCGAGCGCGGGGCGCAGGCCTCCGATACCTGCCGCACGGTGACGTCCCCGGCCTATCCGGGCGTCTACGCCATCGTCGATAAGGACAAGGTGCGCCGCATCACGCTGGGCCAGAGGTCGGAAGTCAAGCTGGTGGAAGGCATCGGCGTCGGTGCCACCGAGGCGGACTTGAAGAAGTGGTTCGCCGGTTTCCGCGAGGAGCCGCACAAGTACGAGGCCTCTCCGGCGAAGTACCTCACCGCGCCCAATGCCGTGAGCGGCGATCCCGCGCTGCGTTTCGAGATCGGCCAGGATGGCAAGGTCAAGCTGATCCACGTCGGCACTATGCCCGTGCTGGGCTATGTCGAGGGCTGTTCCTGAGAGTCATGTTTGAAAAATGCCCGATGGGCATTTTTTGGAGCGGCACCGGCCCACGCCCCCACCCGCCACCCGCAGGATAATACCGCTGGGTGGTGGGTGGGGGCGCCTGAATCCAAACGGGGCCGGTGCCGCAAAATTCGCATTTCGCGAATTTTCAAACAGACTCTAAGGCTGTCTCCCGACTTCGCCATGTGAGAGCCTTCCGCGATGAAATATGACCTGCCGACCTGTCCCGGCTCCCCGGAGTACGCATGAGCGCTGCGGAACTGGCCATCCGGTCCCGCCGTGCCGCCTTCAACCGTGCGATAGCCGAGCGTGACGCCGCTGCGATCGGGCCGATCCTGGCGCGCGAATGCGTCATGGTGACGGGCACCGACAGCGCGGTGATCATGGGCCGGATGGGGCAGGTTAAGGTCTGGCGGCGCGAGTTCGCGGGCACCGCGCGGCTGGTCTACACGCGCACGCCCGAGCAGGTCACCGTTTCTCCGGTGGAGCCGATCGCGCTGGAGCAGGGGCGCTGGGAGGGCATAGACAGCACTTCGGACGTGCTGGCAGCCTCCGGCGTCTACACAGCCAAGTGGCGGGAACTGGGCGGCGAGTGGGTGATCGAGGCGGAAGTCTTCCTCACGCTGGCCTGAACAGAGGCGTCGGTCTTAGGCGCCTTCGCGTTCCGCCGCCATGACATCGGCGGCAGCACCAGCAGCGCGGGCAGCGGATTCGGCAGCGGAATCGCGCGTGGGGGCATTGGGCCGGGGGGCAGGTTGCTGCGGCAGGTATTCGCGGGGACCGGGCTGGTAGGCATCCTGTCCGCGTTCAAATTGTCCGCGCCCTGGGAAACTGCGGGGTGGCGGCGAGACGAAGGGGCGCTCGTCTTGCGGATAGGGCTCCTCGCTCCAGTTGGGCTCACGGTAGGCCCGGGGCTCGTCCGTCCAGCCGGAGCCGTCGAGGATCACCATGCGTCCGCGCGGCGGTCCGAAGCCGGAGCGTTGTTCTTCGGAATACTCAGCGGAGCCGTCGGAAAGCGCATAGTCCTGCGCTTCCTCGTCGTCATAGTCGCGGTGCGCGCCGGCCCGGCTGCCGGATTTCACGCCCGAATCGGTAAGCGCATAGCCGTCGGAATACTTCTGCATCCTGTCGGTGGTCATGCCTGCCACGACCACGCCCGCACCGATGCCACCGGCCGCCAGCACCAGGAACCACTTGCCGAAACCCATTTCAACTCCGCATCATGTCGACCTCACCTACCCAATATAGGACTAACCGAAGCAGGATGTCGGCGAGGTGAACGTATAGGGGATTTTCCGAGGGTCCGAGGCAAGCATCCGTTCATGACCGGGTGACATGGTGAACGCATGTTTACGAAACGCTCCGACGCCTATTCGCTGACCCCTTGCTGGTTCACGCGCGTTCACGAGCCCGACGGGCGGCGCGAGCGTGACGATGACGGCACGCTGGTCTGCACCTGCCGCCATTGCCGCAAACGGATCCGCTCGCGCGAGGGCAAGACCTGGAACCTGGCGGACGGGCTCGATCTCGATGCTCTGGCGGCCTCCTGCATTTCGAGCCACTTCAGTGTCGTGGATGTCGAGGAAGGCATGGTTGTGGCGCGCTACAAGGTCCCGCCGGGGTCGGACGAATTCGCTATCGAGGAAATGCGCGCGGCGATCGCGGCCAGGCATGACGGCGGAGGCGATCTGGAAATTCGCCTGATCCGGCACGAGGACGTGTTGCAGAAGCGGCATTGAAGGCCGCCGCAGACAAAGGAAAGGGCGCTCCTCCCGAAGGAAGAGCGCCCTTTCCTGTAAGCCTCGGGAGCGTATCGAAACGCCCCTGTGCAACTTGCCTTACTGGGCAGCAGCCTGAGCCAGAGCGCCCTTGGCGTCGGCAAGGCGGAAGTTGACGTTGCGCGAGTTGTAGGTGCCGGTGACGCGGTTGCCGGCGACGTAAAGACGGAAGGGAACCTGACCCGAGGCGGTGCCCTCGATCACGGTAACCTTGCCCTTCTGCTCGGTGGTGTAGTTGTAGTGGACACCGTCGTGCGAGAATTCGCGGGCGTCGTCAGCGTGAGCAGCGGTGGTGGCGAGGGCGGCGAAAGCGGCGCCAACGGCGAAAACGGTCTTCATCATGGCAAAATCCTTGGTCTGAACGATAGGAGATTGCCTCGGGCACCCCTTATCTTGTTGCAGTGCAACATGTAGATCTGACACCGCTGTCGCAATAGCATTACTTGCCACCGGTTTTGCATAAACTGCAACTGATGGAAATTCGGCGGAGATAGATGATGTTAGCGGTAACGGATTCCGAGGCCGGCTCGCATCTTTCTTAAAATTTCCCCGTTTTCGGGTGGGACCACCGTTCTCTTGCCCGCGAATCGCATTCGCAGCGGTAGCCCTCCGGCTGGCGTCACCGGCGTCGATTGCGTCCCTTGCGCGATAGGGCTAGCCTCGGGGCATGACTTCGCATCATGCTGCCTTGCAGCGCGCCCTGATGGTCGCCACGGCCGCCCTTACGCTGTCAGCCTGTCACGGCGACGCGAAGGACGTTCCGGGCGACGCGCAGGATCACGCGCCCTTCCATGAGATTTCCGAGAGCGACCGCCTGCATGTGCTGGGCACCGAACCGTTCTGGAACGGGGAGATCGCAGGCGGACGGATGACTTATTCCACCCCGGACTCTCCTGAACCCGAGGTCATCGCCGTCTCACGGTTCGCCGGTCGCGGCGGTCTTTCGTTCAGTGGGGAGCGCAAGGGGGCGGCGCTGACTCTGGCGATTGCGCCGGGCATATGCAGCGACGGGATTTCCGACCGGACTTATCCATACACCGCCATGCTGAGGATCGGCGCGGAAACCCGTCAGGGTTGCGCCTGGACGGACGCGCGGCCCGGTTCGGGACCGTCAGCTTCCGCTACCGAAATCCGCTGACGCTCGGGCGACGCCGCAGGTTCGGTTCTCGCGGGTTCCCCGTTCCGCGCCGAATCTCCGCTCAGCGTCTCGCCCGCCGGAAGGCAGGCGCCTGCCAGCGCCCCGAAGGCAATGGCAGCGGCGACAGCGCCCAGAACATGAATCTTCATCGGTAATACGGCTCTCGGTTGCCCCCGTCCCTATGGACAACCCGGGGATCCGGCACCTGTTCCCTCAGCGCTTGCGAACGAATTCCGCGCGCAGGACCAGGCCCTTGATGCCGGGATACTTGCAATCGATTTCCTGAGAATCGCCGGTCAGCCTGATCGACTTGATGAGCGTGCCCTGCTTGAGGGTCTGCCCGGCGCCCTTGACGTCAAGGTCCTTGATCAGGGTCACCTGATCGCCGTCGGCCAGCAGGTTGCCCACGGCATCGCGCACTTCGACGCTGCTTTCCGCGGCGCGCTTGCTGGCCAGCTGGGACGCGGGCATCCATTCGCCGCTGTCCTCGTCATAGACGTAGTCCTCGTCGTCGCCTGCCATGATCGTCCTTTCCGCGGGGGGTCAGGCGGGGCCATGGCAGGCGGCGACGGGCTTTCCTAGCCCTCCAGCGACTTTTCCAGCGTGATCTCGCAATTGAGCAGCTTGGAGATCGGGCATCCAGCCTTGGCTTCATCGGCCAGCTTCGCGAAGTCCTCTGCGCTGATGCCCGGCACGCTGGCCTTCAGGGTGAGCGCGGACTTCGTGACCGCGAAGCCGCCGTCGGCGCTGTCCAGCGTGATCGTGCATTGTGTGTCGAGCGTGCCGTCGGAAAAACCGGCCTTGGCCAGCGCGAAGCTGGTGGCCATGGTGAAGCAGGCGGCATGGGCGGCGGCGATCAGTTCCTCGGGATTGGTGCCGGGCTGGCCTTCGAAGCGGGTGCCGAAACCGTAAGGCTGGTCGCTGAGCACGCCGGAACGCGTGGTGATGGCACCCTTGCCCTCTTTCCCGAGGCCGGAATAGCGTGCGGAGGCGGAATTCGTCGTCATGCAAGGTCCTTTCAGTGGGCGTGCAGAGAAGGTTTTTGCGGAGGCGGATCAACGCGACGAGGGGAAGGCTGTTCCCGATTTGCGGTGTTCAGACGGGCCGGTCCGCGTTCACGCGGGATGAAGCGCCCGGGCGGCGATGGCGGCAGAGCCTGTGTCGGCGTTAGCGGATGCAGCATCGAATCGCTTCCAGGCCCGCTCGTGGAACCAGAAGGCTACGGCATTGATGCAGGGTTCCACAAGCGCGATACCGCCCGCCAGCGCGAGCGAACCCGTCATCACATAGGCCACGGTGAAGCCCACGGTGAGGTGCAGGCACAAGTAGGTCAGTGTCTTGGTGAGGTCACGGGGCACGGGAAATTCCTTTCGCAGTGCAAAATATCGGAATTCCGCGCCTTTGCGCCAATGACCGCTTCCGATTTCTTTGATCGGCTGCTATGGCTGTGGGCAAGCAAGAACGGCCCCGCCAAGAAGGGTGCCGTCACGGAAGAGGGTGGTGTCATGAAGCGATTCCTGACAGCATTGCAGGTGGGTTTGCCCCTGTGCGCCGCGGCTTTTGCAAGCGGCGGAACGGCGCGCGGTTTCCGAAACGGGCGGCGCTACTTCCGTGATTTCCAGTCCGGTTCCCCGAGCGGACGATCTCGCCCTTCATCCAGCGAAAGCCTGCGTTTCACGCAGTCTGTCAACTGGACGGGGGGCGGATCGTCTCTGGGGCGATTGAAAGGACATGGAAGGACAGGACACTGAAAGGACAGGGCGCGACAGGATCGCGCGAGACCGAGCATGCGGCGCGAAAGCCGCAAGGCCGAGGGAAGGGAGAAGATCAAGGCGCGTCGGGCCACGGCCAGTCGCGCCTTGATGTTTTTCGGCGCCTTGATGTTTTTAGGTCGCGGTTATCCAGATTGTCACCGTGCCGGATCTTTTCCGGGGTGGACCGGTCAGGTGCGGCGCAGCATAAGACGGCATGAAATTCGTTCATCAATACGAGCGCGCGATCAACTGGATCGTCGCGCAGTGCCCGGCCCCCGACAAGTTCGCCCATACATATGCGGGCCTGACGATCTGGCTGCTCACTGCGATAGTGATGAAGAAGAAGCTCAGTTCCAACTGGCCGCTGGCGATGGTGGTGATCTTCGAGGTGGGGAACGAATATATCGATCGCCTGGCCCACGGTTCATGGAATTGGCACGATACGATCTGGGACGCGGTCGCCACGCTGTTCTGGCCGTTCGTGCTGTGCTTCGCGATGCGCCTGAGGCCTGCCATTCGCGGCTAATTAAGCACGTCAATTCAGCACGATTGCGGTTTTGCTGGGAACAGGCGATCCTCAGGGGCGATTCGAAATCAATTCGAACGTGAAGGAGGAAGCCCGATGCAGACCCCGCACTGGCCTGCCCTGTTGTCCAGCGCCGCCCTGATGATCCTTGCTGCAGGATGCAAGGGCGGCGCCGAGCCCAGCCCCGCCGCCTCGCCAACGATGGCGGAGCAGACCTCCGCCGCCGAAATGGAAACGGGCGAAACAACCGCCGCCGCCTCCACCGGAGCGGTGGACAGCCTTTCAGTCTATGTGGGCAAGTATCCGCTGGACAAGGTGGGCGACTATACCTTCTTCGCGCATCCGCTGGTCCAGGAAGGCGTGTCGCGCGCCGTCACCGATCCCAAGGTGCTGGAGGCCATTGCCGCTATCAAGGGCCCGGTCGGCCCGGTCATGCGCAAGGACAACGACATCGCCGCCTCGCAGTGCGAACAGCACAATTGCGGCGCGCACAACTACGCCGTCCATGTCGATGCCACGACCAACGCCGTCTCCTCGGTCTGCTACTACGACGAGAAGGCGGGACCGATCGCGACCTGGTATCGCCCGGACGGCTCCAAGACCAGCGAGGGCAGCGGCTGCTCGATCGGTTAGGGTGGAAGTCCTAGGAAGGCGTGCTTTCCAGCCGGGGCAGCCAGTCTTCCACCAGCGCCATGTGGTCTGCCCAGTTCGGGGCTTGATAGTCCCCGAGCAACTGTCGCTGCCGCGCCGTTTCCGCGCTGTCGCCGAGGCAGGCGAGCACGGCGTCCTGCCAGGCTTGCACGTCGTCAGGCGGCAGCAGCATCGGGATGCCGGGCGCCAGTTCGCGGTAGACGGCAAGGTCTGCGGCGATCACGGGCGTGCCGCGTGAGAAGGCTTCCAGCACGGGCAGGCCATATCCTTCGACGTGGCTGGGCATCAGCAATGCGCGGGCGCCGTCAAGCAGGGCGGCCAGTTCGCCGTCGGTGCAGCGGGCGAGTTCGATGATCCGGCCATTCTCGTGCTGCTGCGAATCGAGCAGGTCGAACGTGTCCTGCGCTTCCCAGCCTCGCTGGCCGACCAGCACCAGATCCGGCGTTTCCTCACCCAGCCTTTCGCGCAGGCCCTGCCAGGCGCGCAGCAGGAGAATGTGGTTCTTGCGGGCCTCGATCGTGCCGAGACAGAGGAAATAGGGCCGGTCTGTCGGGGCGAGTTCAGCCGCTTTTGGCCCAGCAGCGAGCGGTTCGATTCCCAGGTGGGCGACGAGCATCGGCGCAGGCGCGAGCCCCTCGCTCCGCGCGAAACGGGCCAGTTCCTCGCCGGTGTCTGCCGAATTGACGATGAAACCTTGCGCTGCCGCCAGGGCGCCTCGCATGCGCGCCGCGTGGCGATCGGCCTCCCCGGCGCGGCAATATTGCGGGTGGGTGATCGGGATGAGGTCGTGAATGAGAAAGACCGGGCGCAGCCGCTTGGCGACCAGCCAATCCACCAGACCCGGCGCGTTCAGTCCGGTATGGCCGACGTTGAGGTAGATCTTGCCCTCCACGCGCGGGGGGCGAGCCATGGCCATGGGCACGGCCGTAGCCAGCCGGGCGACCAGCGCGCGACGGATCGGCTTGCCCACCCCGGCGCGCAGCAGGGCGAACAGGCGGTCGCTACCGCGCGGCCCCAGCACCACGCGGCGTTCGCGCGATTGCAGCATCGCCAGCGAGCGATCCGCGAATTCCTCCAGATAGGCGAGGCATACCCGGTCGATCCCGGTCGGCAGCCGTCCAGCCCAGAGGCGCCAGATCAGGCGGCTGACGTCGAGCACGAAAGGACGCTCGGTCATGGAAGTTCGGTTTCCTTTCATCGCCCGGTCAGCCAGCCGAACGCGCGGTTCATTCTTCCCTGGAATTCCCGCCAGCGAATCAGCGCCGAGCGCACGTTCGCCTGTCCGCCGGAGATCCTGTCCACCAGCGTTTCCGCATCGCAGGGCAGCCGGGTGACGGGATCGAGGTAGCGCGGATAGAGCAGGAGCGTGGCCGCGACGAGTTCGTCGAGCGAACGCCGCCGGGTGCGGCGCGCAGGCACGGCGCCAAGGTCCCGCGTCAGGCCCCATCCGGCATAGAAAGGCACCCCGTGCGTCACGACTTCGCGCCCGCGCATCAGTGCCTCGAACCCCGCCAGCGAAGTCAGGACATGCACGGCATCGACGCGGTCCAGCAGCGATGCGATCGAGGAGGTGCGGTCGATCTCGTCGGCAAACTCCAGTGCGCGGGCGTCGGGAACGTGGCCCTTGCGGTGACCGGCCTCGACGTCAGGATGGGGCTTGAACACGATATGGGCGTCCGGCTCGTGGCCTCTCGCGCGGCGCAGGAGTTCCAGGTTGTCCAGCCCGCCGCCGCCGCAGAGCACGGATCGGTCGTCTCCGACCTGGCCGGTGACGAGCACCAGCTTGCGGCCGTTGCTGCGCGGTGGTCCGTCCTCGGGCAGTGCCCGCTGGCTGTCCTGGCCGTACTTGCTGATCCCGCCGGAGACGAGCCGTTCGCGCAGCTTGCGGGCGCGCAGGATCGTGGTTTCCGGGATCGTCGCCGTTTCGAGGATGATCTCCAGGTCGCTGGCCTGGGCGGGGTCGAAGTGGGGGCCCTTGGCATCGACCACGATCGAGAGCGGTGGCACGCAGTTGGCGCCGAGGCCGGTCGAGCGAATCATGCCGTCCTCGATCTCGCCGATGCGCACGCCGCGCGTTTCGAGTTCGGCAAGCGTCCGCGCATCGCTGCGGGTGATCCAGGCCAGCGCCTGCGAGGCCTGCGGGACCTCCCGTGCCGCCCTGTCGTGCCGCACCGGCATCGATCCGTCCCAGAGCAGGTTATCCGCGGTGATGCGCTTCCACCGGGCGATTCCGTAGATCGCGGCGACCGGGCGGTTGGCATCGATCAGCCTGCGCCAGTCGGCCAGCAGGTCGACGGCCTGCGCGGGTGCGATCCTGCCCCGGCCGAAAGGATCGCTATAGGTCCAGCGCGAAAGCTCGGCGGCGACCGTCTCTTCCAGTCGCTGGGGATCGGCCAGCGTAGCGAAGCGCCCCGCGCCCACCGGCTCGACGCTGCAGCCGCAGAGCGCGGCGACCAGCAGGATTTCATCCTCGGCATCGGCAATCACGCGGTCGGCCTGGGCGCAGAGGTGCCAGGGATCGCTTGGCGCGGGCAGGCGGGGAAGCCCGTCGAGGCCGGGGATCCGGCCGAGCGCCGCCGCTTTTTCCATGAGATCGAGGTTGCGCATGTGCCGGGCTACGGCCTGCGCGGCTGCCGGGTTGGAGACCGAGACCAGCACGCGGCGGCCTTCGGGCATTGCGGATACGGCGGCCCAGAATGTGCCGCCCACGCGCGCCTGGCGCAGACGGTCGGCAAGGGCGGTGCCGTCGACAGGTCTGGTCTCGCCCGCTTGTGCCAGCGGCGCGGCGCGGTGGCCCGGAAAGGGAGGAATGCGCAGGAACGGCAAAGTCATCGCGGTGTCTCTATCGGCGCGAGAGCGTCTCGCCAAGCGCGGCAAGGCGGCTTGCCATGCGTTCCCAGTCCTGGCTGGTCGTCGCGGCGATTAGGCCTTCGCGCGCGTCATCGCAGCGATAGACGGTGCCGTCGGGCCGGGCAGCGCGGCCACCGGCCTCGTTCAGGAACACGATCCCGGCGGCGTGATCCCAGGGCAGCGTGCGGGTGAACAGGGTCACGTCGTTCTCGCCCGAGGCGATGCGCGGATATTGATCGGCGGCGCAGCGCGGACTGTCGAGCACTTCGGCCTGCTCCGCGAGAGCCGCAAGCAGCCGGCCGCGATCGGGATCGGGCATAAGGCGCGTCACGGCCACGAGCGGCCGGTCTCGCCCGGATGCCCTTGCCTGCCACGTCTCGCCGTTCAGGAAAGCGCCGCGCCCCGCGAGAGCCGCGCAGAATCGGCCGGACAGCGGATCGAGTATCCAGCCTCCGACGGGAATGCCGTCCTCCGCCAGCGCCACGAGCACGCCGAAGGGGCCGGTGCCCGCCGCGAAATTGGCGGTTCCGTCCAGCGGATCGATGATCCAGCAGGTGCCACAGCGAAGGCCGTCCAGAAGCTCGGGATCGTGATGCACCGCCTCTTCGCCGATAACTTTTGCTCCCGGGATCAGGGCGGCGAGGCGTTCGCTCAGGATTTCCTCGCATTCGCGGTCGGCCGCCGTCACCGGTTCGCAGTCACCGGGGGCCTGCGCCTTGTCGGCGATGGCCCGCGCAGCCGCCGTGCCGAAGCGCGGCATGATCGCGATGCGTGCGGCATCGCGCATGGCCCGCTCGACGGCAGGCGTAAGGCTTTGGTTCATGGCAGGCGAATCTCGGTAAGGGCGGCGCTCACCAATGTCCGAACTCTCCGTGTGTGTCGACACGCAGCGAGGTATAAGGAAGCTGGATGTGATCGAGCACCGAATAGGCCGCCTTGCCGAAGCGCGAATTGGACTTGCCGAACAGCAGTTCGCCCACGTTCAGCCCGAGGCCGAAGAACAGGTGGCGCTTCGGCTCGATGCCCTTGTCCCGGTCGCTGTTGAGGAAGTCGGTGGCATAATAGCCGACCTGGAAATCGACGAAGCGCAGGGGCGTCTTTTGCAGCCCCTCGAAGCCTGCGCCTTTCAGGGAGAACATAAAGCGCTGCTGGGCGTAGTGCTTCTTGCCGACATGGCTGTAGATCTGGTCGTTGGGCATGATCTCGATCTTGAAGGCGAACTTGTCCTTCATGCCGGGAACCGAATTGCGCAGGACCGAAAGCGTCGCGCCGGCCACGTTCATGGCGATGTCCTGCATCGAATAGCCGCTGTCCGGTTCGATGGCGTCGGAGATTTCGTTGATCGCCATCAGGCCGGCCGCCAGGACGCCCGCCGTCACCGCGTCCCCTTGCGAGGCCTGGGTGTTCCGGTGCAGCCTAGCATGGAGGATATTGGCGATCAGGTAAGTGTTGAAGGCATGGGTGAGCTTGTCCATGCCGATCGTCGTGGTGTCCTTGCCGAACCAGCCTTCATCCTTGAAGTGGAAGGAGGTCGTGTCCTTGAACAGCTTCGGGATCGTCTGCGCGCCGAGATAGACGGCCAGGATGCCCAATTCGGTCTCGATCGTGCCTGCCTGCTTGAAAAAGCCGCGGTACTGGGCGTATTCGCGCGGCACATGCCCGGTGCCGTCCAGGCTGACGCCGGGCGGCAGCGAGGCGGCGGGGCCCGAAGCCACGCTGTTCGTGGGCCCGTAGATGTCGGCCGGGGCTGCGGGCTGCGGGTCGAGCGCGACCGGGGGAAGAGCGGTGAGATCAGGCGCGGCAGGCGGCGTGGCGATGTCGGCAAGGTTCCACTGCGAAACCGAAACCGGCTGTGCAAGGCCGGAGCCGCAAGACGAGGCAAAGGGGCCGATGCAAGTGGTTGCCGCCAGTTCAGGTGCGGCGTGTTCGAATGAGGGCGTGGTCGATGTCGTAACCGAGTCGTAATCCGGGAGGGATGCCGTGCCTTCAAGTGCGTTTGCCCAGGCCGGCGTGGCGGTTAAGCAGGTGACGAGCGCAAGAACTGCCCGGCCGCGGTAACCCATCCTCATGAATCGTTTTACCCTGAAAAATTATGTCACGTTGTCGGCCGAAAATATCCGTTCAATCGAGCGGGTATCAAAGGCAGTTGCCGCCGGCGGTCAATGGGATCATTGGCGGGGGCATTGGCAAAGCGCCTCGAAATCGGTAGCTCTCTTCATATGATTGTTCTCAAGTCGGTCAAGTCGTTACTCATGTCGCCGATCTGGATCTTCCAGCTCGGCACTTCTGCCAAGAGTTTTCTGGATAATCCGCTGCTGGGATCGCAGCGTCTCAATCGCCTCGGACTGCACCGCCTGCGGGTGCGTATCGCCGGGGCGCTCTGCGACTGGCGGCGGCGTCGACTTGCCCGGAAAGTGCGCAAGGACTGGCGCGAGGCGTTCGACCGTGACGGCTATGTCGCGATCGAGAACGTCATTCCGGCGGAACAGTTCCCGAAGCTTCGCGAAGCCATCCTCGGCTACGAGGGCGAGGCGCGGGAAATGCGGCAGGGTGATGCGATTACCCGCCGTCTCGCGATCGACCCCGCAATGTTCCGTTCGATTCCCGAATTGCGCCGCCTGCTCGGCCGGGCGGATCTCAAGGCACTGTTCCATTACGTTGCCGGTTTTCGGATCGAACCGCTGCACTATGTGCAGACCATCGTGACTCACGATGCCAGCAACGAGGCGGACCCGCAGGAATCGCTCCATGCCGATGCCTTTCATTCTTCGCTCAAGTCATGGCTGTTCCTCAACCCCGTTCCGGCGGACGAGGCGCCTTTCACGTTCGTTCCGGGATCGCATCGCCTGAACAAGGCGCGGCTCGATTGGGAATATCGCCGCAGCCTGTCGGATCCGCTGGCGATAGACCGGCTATCGGCGCGCGGGTCGCCGCGCGTGCGCGAGAGCGACCTTGCGGAAATGGGATTGCCGCAGCCCCGCCCGCTCGCAGTCGCCGCCAATACCCTGGTGGTGGCGGATACTCTGGGTTTCCATGCCAGAGGCGGTTCCGTCCGTCCGATCGAGCGGGTCGAGATCTGGTCCTATTCCCGCCGCAATCCCTTCCTGCCCTGGCTGGGCGGGGATCCGCTGAGTCTGCCCGGTCTGGCGGAGCGTCGGATCGGCTGGCTGTGGAGACTGCGCGACAGGTTCGAGAACGTGGCAGGCCAGCCCTGGCGCAGCGTCGGTCAGCGCCGTGCGGTAGACGCGTTAGATTGAAACCGCGCAACTTCCCAGACATCACGCAATCACGATTAACTTCGGTCAACTATAAGCAACTGTCACTGGCCGAGCCCTGTGCTCTATTTGCGACAGGTCGTGGAAATCAGGGATATTGTGGGGTTTACATAGCCAGTCATGCTGCGTAGCACAAAATCGCGAACTGTACCGCCGTCTAACAGTACATGTCAGGACTGTGGCGTTGTGCAGTGCAGCCAGCAAGGTGTAGGCGATGCGCAGCAATCGAAAGCACGCGAGCAGGGGGGTTAAGTTGTCGAATTCGGTCGTCCCGATCACTGTCGGGGCCAGCAATCTCATTATCTCGAGAGCCCGCGAAGTCATCGATATCGAGGCGCGCACGCTGGACAGCCTGGCGGCCTCGCTGGGAACGAGCTTTACCAAGGCCTGCCAACTGCTTGCCGGTGCCACCGGGCGGATCGTGGTGGCCGGTGTCGGCAAGTCGGGCCATATCGCCCGCAAGATCGCCGCTACTCTTTCGGCCACGGGATCGCCCGCCATGTATCTCCATCCGGGAGAAGCGGCGCACGGCGATCTCGGCATGGTCGTCGAAGGCGACGTGGTTCTGGCCATCTCGAATTCGGGCAATACCGCCGAACTCCAGGTCCTTTTCGATCACGCGGAACGCTGCGGCATTCCCGTGGTGGGCATGACCTCCTACGCCGATTCGCTGGTCGAGCGCCGTTCCGACGTCTGCGTCCTGCTGCCGATCGCGACCGAGGCCTGCTCGGCCAATATCGCGCCGACCAGCTCGACTACGCAGCAGTTGGCGCTGGGCGATGCGATCGCCATGGTCCTCATGGACATGCAGGGCGTCTCGCGCGAAAGCCTGAAGGCGCTGCATCCCGGCGGTTCCATCGGCCTGCGGCTCGCCTCGGTCAGCCAGCTCATGCATGGCACCGACAAGCTGCCGCTCGTCGATCTCCACCTGTCGATGGATGCGGTGATCACCTGCATGACCTCGATGGGCTTCGGCATCGCCGGTGTCGTCGATTCCGCAGGCAGGCTGGCCGGCATCATCACCGACGGCGATTTGCGACGCCATTTCAAGGTGCTCGACCAAGTTTGCGCGCGTGACGTCATGACCCCGCAGCCCAAGATGCTGCGCGCCGACATGGCGGCAGAGGATGCGCTGCGCTTCCTCAACGATGCGCAGATCACCTGCGCCTTCGTGGTGGGTGACGACGGCCCGCACTGCGCTGTCGTCGAGGACGAGATGGTGGCCACGATCAACCAGATCCCGGTCGGCATCATCCACGTTCATGACTTCCTGCGCTCGGGGCTGAGCTGAACCTTTCGTGACATCTTCCAGTTTTGCCATCGTCATCCCGGCGCGCTTCGCGTCGAGCCGGTATCCCGGCAAACCGCTCGTGCGCCTGGCAGGCGCCACCGGTGAAGAGCGCAGCCTGATCCGTCGAAGCTGGGACTGCGCCATGGGCGTCCCCGGCGCGGCGGGCGTCTGGGTCGCCACCGACGACGAGCGGATCGCCGCCGAAGTGGAGAGCTTCGGCGGGCAGGTGGTGATGACCTCGCCCGACTGCGCCAACGGCACGGAGCGCTGCGCCGAGGCGATTGCGAAGCTGGGGCCCGTGGCTGACGTCGTCGTCAATCTGCAAGGCGATGCGCCTCTCTCCCCGGCAGGCGTCGTGCCTGCACTGGTCGAGCGGCTCCATCAGGACCCCGATGCGATCATGGCCACCCCGGCCGTGCGGGCCTCCCGCTCGGTCTACGCGCACCTTGTCCAGGACCAGGCCGAAGGGCGCGTGGGCGGCACGACGGCGGTGATCGACGGTCGCGGCCGTGCGCTCTACTTTTCGAAGCGCGTGCTACCCTATCTTCCGGCAGAGGCCGCCGCGCGGGAGTTTCCGCCGGTCCACCTGCACCTCGGGCTCTATGCCTACCGGCGCGAGGCGCTGGAGCGCTATGTCGCTGCACCGCCCTGCGAGCTGGAACTGCTGGAGGGGCTGGAGCAGTTGCGCTTTCTCGATCTCGGCCTGCCGGTTTCGGTGGTGACGCTCGATCCGCTCTCGTGGGATGCGATCGAGCTGAACAACCCCGGCGACAAGCCGGTGATCGAGCGCATTCTCAAGGAACGCGGCATCATCTGATGCTCTTGGGCCTGATGCTTCCGGGGCGGTGAATGACCGCCCCGACGTTCCGCCTCAATCGATATCGAGCGGCGGGAACGCCTTGACCAGCCCGTCGATAGCCTGGACCTGTTCGAGATAGGCGCGCAGCTGACCAAGCGGCAGGGCGCAAGGACCATCGCAAAGCGCCTTGTCGGGATTGGGGTGCGCTTCCAGGAACAGCCCGGCTATGCCGAGCGCCATGCCGGCCCGAGTGAGCGCCGCTGCCTGGGTGCGGCGGCCGTCGGCGCTGTCGGGGCGCCCGCCGGGCCGCTGAAGCGCATGGGTGGCGTCGAACACGACCGGCGCCATGGCCTTCATCTCGTCCATCCCGAGCATGTCGACGACGAGATTGTTGTAGCCGAACGAGGAGCCGCGCTCGCACAGGAGCACCTGGCCGTTCCCCGCCTCTTCGCACTTGCGGATGATATGGCGCATTTCCTGAGGTGCCAGGAACTGCGGCTTCTTCACATTGATGACCTTGCCGGTGC
The DNA here is from genome assembly GCF_009811895.1 of Novosphingobium sp. TCA1. NCBI lineage: Bacteria > Pseudomonadati > Pseudomonadota > Alphaproteobacteria > Sphingomonadales > Sphingomonadaceae > Novosphingobium > Novosphingobium sp. TCA1. Next base: position 16,338 of record NZ_BLJH01000019.1, read on the forward strand.
GGGCCAGCGCGACGACGAGATCGGTCTGCCGGGCAAGGAAGGCGGGAAGCTGCAGAATATCCGCCACTTCCGCCACGGCCTGCGCCTGGAACGGCTCGTGGACGTCGGTGAGGACGGGCACACCGAACCGGTCCTTCACCTCTGCCAGGATGCGCATGCCCTCTTGCAGTCCGGGGCCGCGGAACGATGAAATCGAGGAGCGGTTGGCCTTGTCGAAGCTGGCCTTGAAGACATAGGGAATGCCGAGGTCGCCGGTCACCCGCACGAACTCCGCCGCCACCTCCATCACCGCCTCGCGGCTTTCCATCACGTTCATTCCGCCGATCAGCACGAAGGGGCGGTCGTTGGCGAAAGTCAGGTTCGGGAGCAGCGAAACGGAGGGAATCATGGCGCAGGTATGTCCTCTTCGATGAAGGGGTGGCCGTCGCCGGGGCGGGGAGCGGCGTCAAGCGCAATTCACGAAGTTCCGGCATGTCCCGCACTTCGTCACGATGCACACTGTGGCTTTCCTCTAAAGGAGGGTTCGCGAACCGACCGGGCGCGGCTATTCAGGAACGCGTCGGCTCGTTCCACGGACTCACGAGGTTTTCATAAATGCCCCACCCTCTCGGCATAGACATGCGCACGGTTGCGGGCATGGACCCGGTCGATCACGTCCGCCTTGCAGCGGAAATGGGCTGCAAGGCCGTGTCGATGGGTCTGGAGCAAAAGATTGGCCGGGCCGGGGAGCGGCAGGGCGGCTATGCGCCGTGGTCCCTGCGCACGGATCCTGCGCTTCGCCGCGAGGTCAAGGCGGCGCTGGCCGACGGCGGGCTGCGCATCGGCCTCGGCGAGGGCATCGAGGCCTCGGCCACCGTAGCGCCGGAGGATCATGCGCCGGATCTCGATCTCTTTGCGCAGCTCGGCACCCGCCGTATCGGTGCGCGCGACAACGGGCTCGAACGCGAGAGGGCCTTCGATTACATGGCTCGCCTTGCCGAGATGGCGCGCGAGCGGGACATGGATTTCGCCTTCGAATTCTCGCCGGTGATGACGCTGCGCACCCTTCAGGAGGCGCTCGCCCTCGTCGCGCACATTGGTGAGGAGCGCGTGAGCGTGACGGTGGACGCCATGCATTTCTTCCGCTCCGGCGGTGTCGCGCGCGAACTGGCGGAACTCGATGCGGCGCTCATCGGCCATGTCCGGCTTTGTGATGCCGCGCTCAAGTCTCAGGGCGACTACAGGATCGAGGCAGAAGAAAACCGCCTGATTCCCGGAGAAGGCGAACTGCCGCTGCGTGAATTCGTGGATGCCCTCCCGCGCGGCAAGACGCTGGGTCTCGACCTCTCGCTGCCGCAGGCGGCGCTCGGCGTGGAAGCGGCGCGGGACTATCTGGTGGAAGTGGTCGCCCGCACACGGGCCTTGCTGGCTTGAGAAATATCTAACGCGCGTCCGCCAGAATCATCTCTGCGCCTTTCTCGGCAATCATCATTGTCGGCGCATTGGTGTTGCCCGAAGTGATCGTCGGCATGACCGAGGCATCGACGACGCGCAGGCCCCCGATCCCGGCAACACGTAAGCGGGCATCGACCACGCTGCCCATGGCCGCCGTTCCCACGGGATGGAAGATGGTCGTTCCGATCGCGCCCGCCGCGCGCTGCAAGTCTTCCTCGCTCTGGAAATCGGAACCCGGGCGCATTTCCTGCGGGGCATAGCGGGCAAGGGCAGGACGGGCGACGATCTCGCGCGTCAGCCGGATCGACTGGGCGGCTACCGTGCGGTCCTCATCGGCGGCGAGATAGTTCGGACGAATGCTGGGCGGCGCCTTGTGATCGGCACCGGTCACATGCGTGCTGCCCCGGCTTTGCGGCCGCAAGTTGCAGACGCTGGCGGTGAAGGCCGGAAACGGGTCCAGCCCGCCGCCGAAGGCTTCAAGGCTGAGCGGCTGGACGTGATATTCCAGGTTTGGCGTGGCATAATGCGGATGGCTGCGGGTGAAGACGCCGAGCTGGCTGGGCGCCATGGCCATCGGACCGCTGCGGCGCAGGGCATATTCCAGGCCGATCAGCGCCTTTCCGAAAAGACTGGCGGCGCGCCGGTTGAGCGTGGAAACGCCGGTGACCTGCCACGCGCAGCGCAGTTGCAGGTGGTCCTGCAGATTTTCGCCCACTTGCGGCCGGTCCAGCAGCGTTTCGATGCCGAGGCCTGACAACCTCTGGGCGCAGCCGATGCCGCTGCGTTCGAGGATCGCAGGCGAGCCGATGGCGCCCGCGGAAAGGATGACCTCGTTTCCTGCCCGCGCCGTCAGGGATCGATCGCCCAGGCGATAGGCCACGCCTGCCGCGCGTCCGCTTTCGAAAAGGACCCGCTCGACCTCCGCTCCGGTTATCACCTTCAGGTTCGCGCGGCTGCGGACGGGCTTCAGAAAGGCGTCGGCCGCGCTCCAGCGCCAGCCCTTGCGCTGGGTGACCTGAAAGAAACCGGAACCTTCGTTGTCTCCGCAATTGAAATCGGACACCGGCGCGATGCCCTGTTCGCCGCAGGCCTGCCGGAATGCTTCCAGGATGTCCCAGCGCAACCGCTGTTTTTCGACGCGGATCTCGCCGCCGCTGCCATGGTATGGGCCGGGGCCTTCGTAATGATCCTCGGCCCTGGTGAAATAGGGCAGGACGTCTTCCCAGCCCCATCCCGGATTGCCCGCCTGTCGCCACTGGTCGTAATCGGCGGTCTGGCCGCGCATGTAGATCATGCCGTTGATCGAGGAGCAGCCGCCCAGCACCCGCCCGCGCGGATACTTCAGGCTGCGGCCATTGAGGCCTGCCTCCGCATCGGTGGATAGGCACCAGTCGGTACGCGGGTTGCCGATGCAATAGAGATAGCCGACGGGAACGCGGATCCAGATGTAATTGTCCCTGCCGCCTGCTTCGAGCAGCAGGACCCGTCGGCGCGGATCGGCGCTCAGCCGGTTGGCGAGCACGCATCCGGCGCTGCCGCCGCCGACGACGATGTAGTCGAACTCTCCCATGGTCATGGGCTTAGGATGGATCGACATTCAGCCCATGCGGGCCTGCGAAGCGCGATGTCCTGCGCTTCGGTGCTCACGGACCGAAAGTCCGCTGCGCTCCAATGCTCGAAAATCACGCTTCTCGGCTCCACCTGGACTGAATGTCGATCCACCCTAAGGCCGCCGGTTTGGGGCGATCAAGCATTCCGCTTCTCACCGCCCCGGCGATGCGCAAAGCCTGCATGGGCGAGGCTTGGGGGACCGTGCCGTTAAATTCCTGCAACACTCTGTCCTCGGCCCGGATCATGGCGAATACACGCGCCACCGAACGCAGTATCGGACGAGTAGAGGACGGCGCTCCGGCGTCGTTCATACGGGGGCCGTCGATGCAGGGGATCGATTTTTCGTCGGGGGGCGAAAGTCGATCCGGGGCGGGAGCGCGGCCAGTGCCGCGCTCGGGACACGCTTCCATCGGCGGCTCATTTTTTCCGTTTCATTGGCCGAGAGCCGTCCGGCGTCATGGCTGGGATTGTGCCGGTTGTTGGGCCGTTTGGGGCTGGGCCGAAACCGGGGCCAGATGATCGGGATCGGGACGACTCCAGACGCCGATGGAAAGCCACAGAATCACGATGGCGATGGCGAAAACGCCGAAGATCGCCGCGAGAATGTGCGGAAGGATCGGCAGACTGCCGTTTCCGATCGGCCGGTGGCCCCCCGGCAGGGCGCGTGACGTGGCGGATGGGGCTGCATTTGCCGGATTCGTATCGGCCTGATCCTGCATACCGTGCTCTTCCTCTCCATGAGGATCCTGCGCCGCCCGTGGGGCCGCGTCGGTCCTTCTCGTTTCTCCCGAGCACAGATCACGGCAATATTGCTGCGCTGGCAAGCTGTTTTATCGGAGAGGGCGTTTCCCGAGGCTAGCCGCCCAGCGCGTGTTCCTCGGCCGTGACGGGATGGCCCTGTGGCGGAGACTGTTCCCACCAGGCCCGTGAAATCCAGATCGCGGACATCGCCAGAATGGCAAGGATGAGGCTGGCGATCAGGACATAGCGCACGATATGGGGCGTACTGCCCGAGCGGGCTTCGTCCTCGTCCAGATGAACTTCATCACCGACGCGTTGCATCTTGGCTCTCCCATGGCCCTGAGGCATTTTCGGGAGCGGCTCTGCGGCCGCTGTACATTGAGGGCCAACCGTATCAACGCCGCAAGGTGGCGTGGGGTTCCCGGGCTCAGTGGGGCGAGGCCGAGCCTAGCAATTCCAGGGTCCGGGCATCGCGCTGCCCATCGAAGAAAGCGTCCAGCGCGCGGGTGAAGCGTGCGCCGCCTTGCGCCGCTTCGAACAGGGTCATGGAACTGCGGAATTTCAGGGCATCGAGTTCGCCCAATATCGCTTCCGCGCTGCGCTCACCATGCCATCCGAGCATGACATCGGTGCATTCGTCGAGCCGGTGCCCCAGCAAGGGATGGGCAAGGTAGGCGCGGGCTTCCGGCAAACCCGAAATCGCATAGCGATGCGATGTCGGGCTCTGGCCCAGTCCGGCGATCTGCGGGAAGACATACCAGATCCAGTGGCTGTGCTTCTCCCCGCGTTCCAGTTCCGCCACCACGCGGGGGTAGTCGGGGGACTGGGCCTCGATGAAGCGCGCCAGCGTCTCCATGTCCTAGTTCGGGGTAGGAGCGGGCTCGGGCGTTTGGACGCCGGGCTGGGCCTGCGGATCGACGTCGCCGCGCTGCACGGCTTCGCGCGTATCGGCGGGGCCGCCCGTTTCGTCGGGGGCGTTCACGGCGCCGACGATCCAGATCGCGGAAAGCGCCACGACCACGAGGACGAGGCTGATCAGCAGGACATAGCGCACGACATTGGGCGTGGCGCCTGCGCGGGCATCGGTCTTCTCGACGTGGATTTCCTCGTTACGCGTGTCCATCGGCATCTCCCGGCCTGAAAGCGCTTCGATCAGCGCGATCTTGACGTTCTTCCCGAAGGTCAACGCATCGCATCCCGGCACGTTCCTTGCGGCTTCGGGGAGGTGGCCTGACGCTAGAACCTGACGCAAGAAGGGGCCGGATGCACCGGCATCCGACCCCTTCGAAACGCTCTGGCGAGCCCGGATCAGTCGCGCAGCAGCTCGTTGATGCCGGTCTTCGAACGGGTCTGCGCGTCCACCGTCTTGACGATCACGGCGCAGTAGAGCGACGGGCCGGGGGTGCCGTCTGGCAGGGGCTTGCCGGGCAGCGAGCCGGGGACGACCACCGAGTAGGGCGGAACCTTGCCGATGTGGACTTCGCCGGTCGCACGGTCGACGATCTTGGTCGAGGCGCCCAGGAACACGCCCATCGAGATCACCGCGCCTTCGCCCACGACGACGCCTTCGGCCACTTCCGAACGGGCGCCGATGAAGCAGTTGTCCTCGATGATGACCGGACCGGCCTGAAGCGGCTCAAGCACGCCGCCGATGCCGACGCCGCCCGAGATGTGGACGTTCTTGCCGATCTGGGCGCAGGAACCGACGGTGGCCCAGGTGTCGACCATGGTGCCTTCGCCGACGTAAGCGCCGATGTTCACGAAGCTGGGCATCAGCACGACGTTCTTCGAGATGTAGGTGCCGCGGCGGGCGACGGCGCCCGGAACCACGCGGAAACCGGCCTTGCGGAAGTCCTCGTCGGCCCAGCCGTCGAACTTCACGGGCACCTTGTCGAAGGCGGGCGCACCGCCGGCGCCGTGGGCGACCGGAGCATTGTCGTTGAGGCGGAACGAGAGCAGCACGGCCTTCTTCAGCCACTGGTTGACCTTCCAGCCACCCTGACCCTCGGGCTCGGCCACGCGTGCTGCGCCCGATTCGATCAGGCCGAGCGCTTCGTCGACAAGCTTGCGCACGTCGGCGCTGGCGGGCGTCACGGTGTCGCGGGCATCCCAGGCGGCTTCGATCGCGGTTTCGAGTTCGGACATGTTCGCGTCTCCAGAAAGTCGGCCAAAAGGCAGGTTTGCAGGCGCGCCTAGAGGGTGCGGGGGGCGAGGACAAGAAAGAAGGACTCGGGAGGCCATAAGCTGAGGCAAATGCCACTCGTCCCGATGAAGGGGCTTAGGGGGCGAAGACCGGCGCCAGCCTCAGCGTGCGGGCGTCAGCTTTGCCGAATCGATATGCCAGCGCAACTGGCCCGGGCTGGCGCCGTCGACGTCGTTCACGCGGCGGACGACGTAAGTGCCTTGAAAGCGCTGTCGCTTGCCATCGTCGAGCGTGGCTTCGACCGTCACCGGAACCGGCTGGTAGACCGAACCGGCACCGGCGTCGCCCGGCTCCAGCTTGCCGATGGTGACGCGGGTGGAGCGGGTATGGGCGAAGCCTTGTGCGAAAGCTGCCATGGTCTGGTTCGGCGGGCCGTCTTCGCCCCACTGCTGCCAGGCCGTCGCGAAATCGCCGGCGTTGAGCGCGGCGTAGTAGCGCTCGACCACGGCGGCGGCGGCTTCCTTGCTTTTGGGGTCGACGGCGCATTCGGGCATGGCATCGCCCTTGGAGGCAAAGAGCGCGCAGCTTCGTGCGATCTCGTCCTCGATCATGGCGCAGGAGTTGGCGACATTGCAGGGCGGGCGCGTGGCCGGGGAGACGGCACGGCACAAGTCGGCACGCTTCTGTGCGGCAGCGCCGCCGATGTCATCCGCGCAGGAGAGCGGGCCGGACCGGGGCGCGCCCGGCGCCGGTTGTGCAGCGACAGGAGGCGCTTGGGTCTGCTCCGGGTTCGTCGCGGTCGCCGAACGCTGCGGGCTGTCGCTTGCCGTTTCGCCCGCCATCTCGCCTGAGGGCGATCCGCAGGCCGAAAGGGCAAGCAGACAGGCCCAGGGCAGAACCTTCCCGAAGGAAATCGCGCGCGTGGTCATGATCTTCTCCCGTTCCGGCGGCACTGCTTCGGTGGCACTGCGTCCATGTTCCTCGACTATCTACGCGCGAGGGTGGGGCAAGTGCCCGCCGGAACCGGAAAAAGAATCCCTCAGGGCGCCATGAGTTCGCGCACGAAGCCGATCAGGCCGGTCTGGCGGGCGCGGCGCATGCGTTCGGCGGCGAGGATCTTCTTCACCTTTTCGAAGCAGGCCTCGATATCGTCGTTGACCACGACATAGTCGTAACCGTCCCAGTGGCTGATTTCCGAGCGGGCGCGTTCCATGCGGGCGGCGATCACTTCCATCGAATCGGTGCCCCGGCCGGTCAGGCGGCGGCGCAGTTCGTCGATGCTGGGCGGCAGCAGGAACACGCGCACGACGTCGCGCTCCAGCTTCTGGTAGAGCTGCTGGGTGCCCTGCCAGTCGATGTCGAAGAGGTAGTCCTGCCCGTCCTTCAGGCCCGCCTTCACTTGCGCCTTGGGCGTGCCGTAGCTGTGGCCGAAGACGTGCGCCCATTCCAGAAACTCGCCCTCGTCGACCATGCGATCGAACTCCGCCTTGCTGACGAAGTAATAGTCCTTCCCGTCCACTTCGCCTGGGCGGGGTGCCCGGGTGGTGCAGGACACCGAGTTGCAGATATGCGAATCGTGTTCGAGCAGCATGCGCGAGATCGTCGTCTTGCCCGCACCCGAGGGCGAGGACATGATGAGCATGAGGCCGCGCCGGGCGAGCGTGTCGGCGGGATTGTCGGGAGAGTTGACCATGTGCCCCGATGCCGCCGGTGGCCGCGCAAATCAAGAGGGTGCGTGTCCGTCGTCCCGGACGACGTCACTTCGCGTTTACAATGTCAATTCGGGGTCATTTGGTGAGCGTCGGCACCAGATCCGATTCGCCTTCGCCTTCTTCCGCCATGTCCGCGATCTGGCTTTCGCCGCGCGCCCGTTCCTTGCGCGCCCTGCTGCGTTCGAACAGCGTCTTGGCGGCAAGTCCGCCGACCACAAGCGCGGCACCGGGAACCGATCCCAGGGCCGCGCGGGCAATTATCGTGTGGACCATAGACTGGGTGAAGGAGCGTCCGCGCAGGATCTGCTTAGCTTTCTCCGGGGTGTAGCGCTTGCCGAGCAGGGCATGCTCCATCGCGCGACGGGCAAGGAAGGTGCCTCCACGCAAGGCGATGTCGGCAATGGCCAGATTGGTAGCCGTGTTCGGACTGGGGCCGCTGAGGGTAACGGCCTTATCCTTGGCCTTCACGGCAGTGTTCTTCACTGCCGTGCCAGCCTTGCTTACGCCTTTCCCGACGCTCTTGCCGATCTTGCGTGGAACTTTGGTGACGCCCATGGACCTTGCTTTCCCGGGCCTTCGGCTGCCCGCCTTACTTCTTCTTGCCGAAATCGACCGAAACGACGTTCGATCCGTCTTCGCTGGGAGTAATGCGCGAGGCGACATCCCGTTCCGAGTCGTTCTCGGGATGGGCGGCAAGCTCTTCGTCCTCGTCGTCGGACATCGCCTGGAACTGGAGGCCGAAATCGACCGCCGGATCCACGAAGGCCGTGATCGCGGAGAAGGGGATCACCAGCTTGGCGGGAAGCTGGTTGAAGCTCAGGCTTACGGTGAAACCGTCTTCCCGCACCGCCAGGTCCCAGAACTTGTTCTGCAGGACGATGGTCATCTCGTCCGGGAAGCGCGCCCGCAATTCGGCGGGAATCGAAACCCCCGGCGCCCCGGTCTTGAAGGTGATGTAGAAGTGGTGGTTCCCCGGCAGGATGCCATTGCTGGCTTCTACCTGGCCAAGCACGCGGCCCACGACGGCGCGCAGGGCCTCCTGCACGATCTCGTCGTAGGGGATCAGGCTGTCTGGTGGCGTATCGTTCATCGCGCCCTTGGTGCTCATGCTTCCATTGCCGGTCAAGCGTGTTCGAGCGTAAAATAGCACGTTCCGACGGGTTTTCCCTAGGTCGTTTGCGATAAGGACGACCAAAGATTACCCGGGAAACGCTTTTCGCGCACACTTGGTGCCGGGCGCAATTGATTCCCTGACATAGAGGGCTATAGGCGCTCCCATGCGCACAGCTTCGATCATTCGCAAGACTCACGAGACCGATATCGCCGTGGAGGTCAACCTCGACGGCAGCGGAGCCTATCAGGTCTCCACCGGGATCGGTTTCCTCGACCATATGATCGAGCAGTTCAGCCGCCATTCGCTGATCGACATCACCTGCCGCATCAAGGGCGACCTCCACGTCGACCAGCACCACACCACCGAGGACAGCGCCATCGCCATCGGCCAGGCGATCAGCCAGGCATTGGGCGACCGCGCCGGGATCGGCCGCTACGGCGATGTCCATTCGCCGATGGACGAGGCCCTGAGCCGCGTCTCGCTCGATATCTCGGGCCGCCCCTGGCTGGTCTGGAAGGCCGGTTTCACGCAGGACAAGCTGGGCGAGTTCGATACCGAGATGGTCGAGCACTGGTTCCACTCGATCGCGCAGGCGGTGGGCATCACGCTGCATATCGAGCTTCTCTACGGCACCAACAACCACCATATCTGCGAGGGTATCTTCAAGGGCTTCGCGCGCGCCATGCGCACGGCGGTAGAGCTGGACCCTCGCAAGGGCGGTGCGATTCCTTCCACCAAGGGCATTCTCGGGCAGGAGTCTCTCTGATGGCCAGCTTCATCGTCTCGCTCACCTACACCGCGCCGATCGAGGCGGTCGACGCGCTCTTGGAAAAGCACGTCGCCTGGCTGCGCGAGCAGCATGCTGCGGGCCATCTGCTGGGCTGGGGCCGCAAGGTCCCGCGCGAGGGCGGCATCCTGCTGGCGCGCGGCGAGAGCCGCGCCGCCGTGGAGGCGCTTGCGTCGCAGGATCCTTTCGTGAAGGGCGGTGTCGCCACGATCGAAGTGATCGAATGGGCACACGGCTTCCTCGACGACAGCATTTCCGGTCTCGCCGGATGACGGCAGGTCGCCCGGTCCTGGCGCTGATCGATTACGGCGCGGGCAACCTCTATTCGGTGGCCAATGCGCTGCGGGCGGCTGGGGCTGGAGAGGTAGCGATCACCGCCGATCCCGCGGTCGTGCGCGCGGCCGATCGCATCGTCCTGCCCGGCGTCGGCTCGTTCCGCGCCTGTGCCGAGGGGCTCTGGGGCATTCCCGGCATGGTCGAGGCGATGACCGAGCGCGTCCACGTCGGCGGCGCGCCGTTCCTGGGCATTTGCGTGGGCATGCAGCTTCTGGCCACGCGCGGCCTGGAGCACGGCGTGACCCGGGGGCTCGACTGGATCGGCGGCCAGGTCCAGATGATCGAGCGTACCGATCCCGCGATCAAGGTTCCGCACATGGGCTGGAACGACGTGCTGCTCGGCCGCAAGGATCCGGCGCAGGGCCTGATCGAAGCCGGCGAGGCCTACTTCCTGCATTCCTATCACTTCCAGCCCGACGACGGCGCGCATGTGGCGGCGATTACCGACCATGGCGGCGGCCTTGTCGCAGCCGTGGCGAAGGACAATGTCGTCGGGGTGCAGTTCCACCCCGAAAAGAGCCAGGGCTACGGCCTTTCGTTGCTGGCGCGGTTCCTGGAGTGGAAGCCGTGATGCCGGTGCCTTGCCTCGGGGGCTTCGACAAGCTCAGCCTGAGCGGGGAGGAGAGCGGGTCCGCTTCATGCAAACCGAAATACACCCAATCCCGCTCAGGCTGAGCTTGTCGAAGCCCATGCACAGCCTCCAGACCCCCAGGCCCCAGACCCTCAGGAACGCCAAGCCATGATCGTCTTCCCCGCCATCGACCTCAAGCAAGGGCAGGTCGTACGCCTTGCCGAAGGCGATATGGACCGTGCCACCGTCTACGGTGACAATCCCGCCGCGCAGGCCATGCTCTTTGCCGAAGCGGGTTCGCAGTACCTCCATGTCGTCGATCTCGACGGCTCTTTCGCGGGCCGGGCGGAAAACCGCGAAGCCGTGGAAGCGATCCTCGCAGCCTTTCCCGGACACGTCCAACTGGGCGGCGGCATCCGCACGCCCGAAGCCGTGGCAGGCTGGTTCGATCTGGGCGTGTCGCGCGTGGTCATGGGCACGGCAGCGCTGAAGGATCCGCAGTTCGTCAAGGACATGGCGCGCGAATATCCCGGCGGCATCGTCGTCGCGGTGGACGCGCGAGACGGCATGGTCGCGACCGAGGGCTGGGCGGAAGTCTCCGACGTGTCCATCGTCGACATGGCCCGCCGGTTCGAGGATGCGGGCGTGGCCTCGCTGCTCTTCACCGACATCGGCCGCGATGGCCTGCTCAAGGGCTGCAATATCGACGCCACCGTCGATCTCGCCCGTCGCACCGACCTGCCGGTGATCGCCAGCGGCGGCGTGAAGGGCCTGGACGACATCCGCCTGCTGGCGCTCCATGCCGGGGACGGGATCGAGGGTGTGATCACCGGCCGCGCGCTCTACGACGGCCGCCTGGACCTTGCCGCCGCCATCGCCATGGCCGAAAAGGCGTGAACGAGAACCGCCTCGTCGCGGTGCTGGCGCTGGCCATCTTCGTGCCGGGCGCGCTCTACGCCCTTCGCGACTTCCGCGAGGGGCGCGCCAGGCTGATGCTGTTCAGCCGCGCGCGCACGAAAGTGGAGACGACGCTTGCGGAGAACCGGCGCAAGTTCTGGGGCTATACCGCGTTCAACCTTGCGGTATGCCTGATCGTCGGCCTGTTCTGCGTGCTGCTGTTTTTCAAGCCGGTGGCGTGAGCCTGTGCCAAGGAGCCTCAAATGACCGTGCGCATCCGCGTCATTCCCTGCCTCGACGTTGCCAACGGGCGCGTGGTCAAGGGCGTGAACTTCGTCGATCTCGTCGATGCCGGCGATCCGGTGGAGCAGGCGCGGGCCTATGATGCCGCCGGGGCCGACGAACTCTGCTTCCTCGACATTTCCGCCAGCCACGAAGGACGCGGCACCCTGCTCGACGTGGTGCAGCGCACTGCCGAGGTCTGCTTCATGCCGCTGACCGTCGGCGGCGGCGTGCGCACGGCGGAGGATGCCCGCGCGCTGCTCCTGGCGGGCGCGGACAAGGTGGCGGTCAACTCCGCCGCCGTGTCGCGGCCGGAAGTGGTGGCCGACATTGCCGAGAAATTCGGCTCCCAATGCATCGTCGCCTCGGTGGACGCGCGCAAGGTGGCACCGGGCAAGTGGGAGATCTTCACCCACGGCGGCCGCAAAGCGACCGGGATCGATGCGCTGGAGCACGCGGTGAAGCTTGCGGACTACGGCGCGGGCGAACTGCTCGTCACCTCGATGGACGGTGACGGCACGCAGAACGGCTACGACCTCGAACTCACCCGCAGAATCGCGGAAAGCGTGTCGGTGCCGGTGATCGCCAGCGGCGGCGTGGGCAATCTCGACCATCTCGTGGCGGGGGTGACCCAGGGCAAGGCCAGCGCAGTGCTGGCAGCCTCGATCTTCCATTTCGGCAAGCACTCGATTGCGGAAGCCCATGCCGCGCTGCGCTCGGCGGGCCTGCCGGCACGGGGATAGACGCGCCGATTACAGATGACGTCGTCCCGGACTTGATCCGGGACCGCTGGCAAATCTTTAGGCGCTCGACTGCGCGCAAGGCGCGGCTCGGCCAGCGGTCCCGGATCAGGTCCGGGACGACGGTGGTCAATGCCCCGGATCGGGACAAGTGACGATCCCGGCTTGTCCTTTGCGGCCGCTGCGACCAAAGGTCGCATTAAGAGCATCGGACCAATGGTCGCCCCAAGAGTATCGCAGGAGCCCCCGTCTTGCCCTACACCCGGTCTTGCCGCCGCTGGCTGCCTGTCCTTGCGGCGGCCTTTCTCGCGCCGATCCCTGCTTTCGCGGCGGAAGCCACGCGCCTGCCGGAACCGAGCGGTCTGTTTCTCCTCGCCATGGGGGTGGCCGGTGTGGTGATAGGGCGGCGTTTTTCGCGTAATCGTCCCGACTGATGGTCCCTGTCTTACCGCGCCTGTCTTGACCGGGGCGCGCCGGGGCAGCATGGGCATGTCATGAGCAGCCCCGATACTCTCGCCCGCCTCGAAGCGACGATCGCCGCGCGCCGCGCCGCCGATCCTGACAGCAGCTATGTCGCGAAGCTCAATGCCCGGGGCATCGGCAAGATCGCCCAGAAGCTGGGTGAGGAAGCCACCGAAACCGTGATCGCCGCCCTCACCGAGGACGACAAGGCGCTGGTGGGCGAGGCTTCGGACCTGATCTTCCACCTCATGGTCCTGCTCGGCGCGCGCGGCGTGCCTTTCGATGCCGTGCTGGCCGAATTGGACCGGCGCGAAGGCGTGTCGGGCATTGCCGAGAAGGCCGCCCGTCCCCAGGCCTGATTTTCATTTTCCGGGAGAAGCCGATGCCGATCGATCCCAAGCTGCCTTACGACGACAACAACGTATTCGCGAAGATCCTGCGCGGCGAACTGCCGTGCAGCAAGGTCTATGAGGACGAGTTCGCACTGGCCTTCAACGATATCCGCCCCCAGGCACCGGTCCATGTGCTGGTGATCCCCAAGGCCGCCTATGTCTCGTGGGACGACTTCACCGCCAAGGCCGACGATGCCGAGATCGCCGGGTTCATGCGCGCGGTCGGCCATGTGACCCGTCAGCTGGAAATGGACGGCCCGGGCTACCGCCTGATGGTGAACATGGGCACCAACGGCCATCAGGAAGTGCCGCATCTGCACGTCCATATCTTCGGTGGGCGCCAGTTCTTCCAGATGATCGCGGAATAACCGGGCAAAAGCCGGAAGAACAACCGTCGTCCCGGACCTGATCCGGGACCGCTGGCCAAGCCGCGCCTTGCGCGCAGTCGAGCGCCTGAAGATCTGCCAGCGGTCCCGGAGCAAGTCCGGGACGACGCGTTGGTCGGAAATTGAACAAATTCGACAATTACGACGCAATTAACCGTCCTTTCGCCCGCGCGCACCGGATAAGTGCGACGAACGGATTGCACTGCGCCCGCCGCCCGCTACACAACCGGCAGCATGAGCAGCGACCCTCTTCCCCCCGGCGGCGTCCTTGACGGAGCGCTTCACCGCTATGCGCTTCGCGTGTTCTACGAGGACACCGACGCAGGCGGGGTGGTCTATCATGCCAACTACATCCGCTGGTTCGAGCGCGCGCGCTCCGATCTGCTCGACATGCTGGGCATCGACCAGCGGGCGGCGCTGGAGTCCGGGGAAGGGCTCTACACCGTCGCGGAAGTGAATATCCGCTACCTCTCGCCCGCACGTCTGGGCGACGGGGTGGTGATCGATACCCATGCGCTGCAGGTCGGACGGGTCAGTTGCACCCTCCGGCAAGTTGCGCGGCGTGGAGAAATCCGCCTTGCCGAAGCCACGGTAAAGGTCGGGTTCATCAGTCCTGAAGGACGACCGCGCAAACAGCCCGCCGCTTGGCAACATGCTTTCGCCTCGCTCATGCAAGAGCATCCGAGAGGACCAGAATGACTTTTGAAATGCTCGCCTCTGCCGTCACCATCGGCAGCGATTCGGACCACCTCAACCCGGTAAAGCTGTTCCTTCACGCCGATATCGTCGTGCAGTCGATCATGGCGGGCCTGATCCTGGCGAGCGTCTGGGTCTGGACGATCATCATCACCTTCATGCTGCGCATCGGCAGCCTCAACCGCAAGTGCGCGGAATATGAGGAAGGCTTCTGGGAAGCCCAGAATTTCGAGGCCTACCAGAAGGAGCGTCGCCGCGGCGACGTGCCGATGGGCAAGGTCGCCGGTGCCGGTCTTGCCGAATGGCGCCGCAACGCCGCCATGCCCAAGTTCGATCCCGAAGGTGCGCGCGAGCGTATCGCGCTGGCCATGACCTCGTCCGTCGGCGAGGAAAGCGACCGTGTGTCCAACCGCCTGAACTTCCTGGCGACGGTCGGCTCGGTGGCGCCTTTCGTCGGCCTGTTCGGCACCGTCTGGGGCATCATGAACAGCTTCTTCCAGATCGGCCAGCAGCAGAATTCCTCGCTCGCGGTCGTCGCGCCCGGCATTTCCGAAGCGCTTTTCGCCACGGCCATCGGCCTCTTCGCGGCGATCCCGGCAGTCATCGCCTACAACCGCTTCTCGCACCGCGTGAACCTGTTCGAATCGCGCCTCCAGCGTTTTGCCGACCGCCTGCACTCCGCGCTCACGCGTGAGCTGGAGCAGCGCTGATGGGCATGGGCCTATCCGGCGGCGGCAGGCGAGGCGGACGCCGCGGGGGCGGCGGACGCACCCCCATGGCCGAAATCAACGTGACGCCGCTGGTCGACGTCATGCTGGTGCTGCTGATCATCTTCATGGTCACCGCGCCGCTGCTCAAGGCGGCCGTGCCGATCGAGCTGCCCGACAGCCGGGCCAAGGCCATGAACGAGGAGCAGGACCAGATCACGATCTCGATCCAGCGCGACGGCACCGTCTACTACGAGACCGAGGCGCTGGCGCCGGGCGAGCTGGCGGAGCGTCTCTCCTCGGTGCCGGACGGCCCGGACGGCCGCAAGCCGCAAGTCACGCTGCGTGCCGACAAGGCGCTGGACTACGGCCGCGTGATCGACGTGATGGGCGAGCTCAACCATGCCGGTTTCACCTCGATCTCGCTGGTGACGGGTGTCAGCAGCGGTTCAGGCGGCTGAGTTAGGCTGGCACGATGGCAATGCTGGGATTGCGCAAGGACGAGGGGATCGGGCTCACGCTGGCGGTCGCGCTGCATCTGGCGGTGCTGGCGGCGATGGTGCTGCGTCCCGCGCAGAACGAAGTGGTGAAGCCGCCGCAGCGTATCGAAGTGACGTTGAGCGACCAGGTCGGCATGACTTCGACCTCCCCCGATCCGTTCAGTCAGGCTGCACCGGATATGGCCCCGGAACTGGGCGAGGCCGCGCCGCCTCCGGCGCCTGCGCCGGAGCCGGAACCCTTGCCGCAGCCTGAGCCGGTGCCTCCGGCGCCCGCGCCGCGCCCGCAGCCCCGTCCGCAGCCGCCCAGGCCGCAGCCGAAACCCGCTCCGGCGCCCAGGCCCGCGCCGCCGAAACCGGCACCGCCCAAGCCTGCACCGCCGAAGCCTGCTCCCAAGCCCGCGCCTCAGAAGACGCCTCAGAAGACACCGGCCAAGCCCGCCCCTAGCCGTGACAGCAGCGCGATCGACCGGATCGTCGGCAAGTCCGGCTCGGCGTCGAGCAAGGCCACCACGCCGCCCAAGAAGGCAGGCGGAAGCCGCGTCGGCGCCGATTTTCTTTCGGGTGTTTCGGGCGCCACGTCCACGCAGGGCAAGGGCCAGCCCGCCGCGGCGCTCGGCCCGGCGGCGGTTTCCGCGCTTAACGGTGCAATCAGCCGCCAGCTCAAGCCGCACTGGGCCGCGCCGCAGGGCGCCGATGCGGAACTTCTGGTGACCACCGTGCGCTTCCGCCTCAACAAGGACGGCAGTCTCGACGGCGATCCTCAAGTCCTGCGCACGACCGGCCAGAACGCGGCCAATTCGGCCCAGGTCCAGCGTCACCAGGAGCAGGCTATCCGCGCCGTGAAGCTTGCAGCTCCCTTCAATCTGCCGGAAGACCTCTACAACGGTTGGAAGGTCATCACGACCAACTTCGACAGAAGGCTATCGCAATGAAAAAGATAATCCGCCTCGCTGCACTTGGCCTGCTGCTCTCCGGTTCCGCGGCGGCATTTGCGCAGAGTGCGCCCCCGGTCCCGGCACCGCAGCCCGTCCCGGTCGGGCAACCGGCCCCCGCCGACGAGGACGGCGGCCTTCAGGTGACCGTCTCCGACGACAGCGACTGGCAGGACCTCGGTATCGCCATCACCACTTTCGCCACCGACGCGGATGTGCCCACCGGCACCAATGCGGGCTCTACCGCCGCGCTCGGCCGCGCGCTGTCGCAAGTCGTGGCGGCGGACCTCAAGAACAACGGCCTGTTCAAGCCTTCGGGCCCTGACGGTCTGCCGCAGCCTGCCTATGCGCAGATCCAGGCGCCGGACTTCCCGGTATGGTCGGCCCGCGCAGCCAACATGCTGGTCCAGGGCTACGTCCGCGCGGGTGCGGGCGGCCAGATCACGGTCGGCTGCTATCTCTACGACGTGGCGCTCAAGCAGCAGCTGGTGAAGGGCGGCTGGCAGGTTCCCCCCGCCGACTGGCGCCGCGCCGCGCACAAGTGCGCCGACATGGTCTATTCGCGCCTTTCCGGCGAAAGCCCGTTCTTCGATTCCAAGATCGCCTATATCGCCGAGACCGGTCCCAAGGACCACCGCATGAAGCGCCTGGCGATCATGGATTCGGACGGCGCCAACCACCGCTACCTGACCAGCGGTCAGTCCACCGCGCTGACCCCGCGCTATTCGCCGGACTATTCGAAGATCCTCTACCTGTCCTATCTCAACGGCCAGCCGAGCATCTACGTCTACGACCTTGCCAGCAATACCCAGAAGCTGATCGCCCGTACCGGCAACCCGACGATGGCGCCGCGCTGGTCGCCCGACGGCAAGTGGGTGCTCTATTCGATGGCCTCGGGCGGCAATACCGACATCTACCGCATTTCCTCGGCAGGCGGCGGCACCCCGCAGCGCCTGACCAATACGCCGGGCATCTCGATCGGCGGCTCCTACTCGCCCGACGGCAGCCAGATCGTGTTCGAGAGCGATCGTTCGGGCAACCAGCAGATCTACGTGATGAATGCGGACGGCTCCAACCAGCACCGCATCAGCTTCTTCGGCGGCCGTTCGGCAACGCCGGAATGGAGCCCGCGCGGAGACCAGATCGCCTTTACCCATGTAGCGGGCAACTTGCGTATCGCGGTGATGAGCCCGAGCGGCGGCGGCATGCGCCACCTCACGGATTCGTGGCAGGACGAGGCGCCGACCTGGTCGCCCAACGGCCGCATCATCCAGTTCTTCCGCACCGCCCGGGGCGCCGGAACCGCCTCGATCTGGCAGGTCGACCTCACCGGCCGGAACGAGCGCAAGCTGCCGACGCCGGTGGGCGCATCGGACCCGGCATGGGGCCCGGTTCGCCCCTGACGCTCCCTCGGGAGCTTCCCCTTGCCTTCCCTTTATCTGCCGCCTGAAACGGGCCGTCTCTGAAAAGAGACGTCCGTTCAGGTTGACAGCTTCCTGAATTACACGGAACTTCAACAAACGCAGGCCATTTATAATTGGCTGCGCACCATAGGAGATTGCCTCATGCCTGCCCTCATGTACCCCCGTCATGTGAAGACCGGGTCGACAATGCTCCTCCTCGCCGGGGCTCTTGCCATGTCGGCTTGCGCATCCAAGGCACCGAAGGAACTGCCGCCCGAGCCGGGCCCGGCCACCACCACGCCGACCGCCCCGCCGCCGAGCGGTCCGCAGCCGGGCAGCCAGGCCGACTTCATCGCCAAGATGATGGGTTCGGACACGATCTACTTCCAGCTGAACGAAGACACCGTCGATTCGACCGACCAGGCGGCGCTTTCGAAGCAGGCGCAGTGGCTGCAGCAGTACCCCAGCAAGCGCGCCACCATCGAAGGCCATGCCGACGAGCGCGGCACCCGCGAATACAACCTCGCGCTGGGTGAGCGCCGCGCCAATGCTGCGAAGAACTACCTGATCAGCCTGGGCATCGACGCCTCGCGCCTGAACACCGTGAGCTACGGCAAGGAACGTCCGATCGCTCTGGGTTCGGACGAAGCCTCCTGGGCACAGAACCGCCGCGCGGTGACTGTCACGATCGACTGATTGGGCGACTGATCTAGTCGTTGCAAGACATGAGAAAGGCCCGGTTCGCGCAAGCGAGTCGGGCCTTTTGCATGGCTGCGCTGCCATCTGCACTTGCATTGGCTTCCTCAGGGCAGGTATCGCCCACCGAATGAGTCGCGCAGGCAGATCGATGGACTGGGGTTTCCCGCGCTGGCGCAGCTACGGCAGCTCGCGCGAGGCTGCCGAAGTGCGCCTGTGCGACCGGCATGGCTGCAACGAACCGGGCAACTGCCCCGCGCCCAAGAGCCCCAATAGCCCCGATCGCTGGTATTTCTGCCAGAAGCACGCGGCGGAATACAACGCCGGGTGGGACTATTTCGCCGGCCTCGATGCCGAGGAAGCGGCGCGGCGGGAATCGGACGAGCGCACCGAAAGCGCCGGTTACAAGGAATCGGCACACTATGGCTGGGCCGGTTCCGGCGACGGCAGCCGAAGCCGCGACGAGTTGCGGGCTCTTGAAGCCCTGGGTCTCGACCCCGATGCCGACTTCGACGCCGTCCGCAAGGCCTGGCGCACCAAGGCCAAGGAAGTCCACCCGGACGTGAAGCCGGGTGATCCTGAGGCCGCCAAGGCCTTCCAGACCTATCAGCTTGCCTACGAAGTCCTGCGCGCGGCCGAAGATCGCCGCGAGTGGAAGGGCTGAGCTAAGGTAGCGGATAACGTCGTCCCGGACTTGATCCGGGACCGCTGGCAATCCTTTAGGCGAGAGCTTGAGGAAGGGAGCCTTGCCGAGAGTTGGGTGATGCGGGGCCAGCGGTCCCGGATCAAGTCCGGGACGACGGGTAATATCACCCGCCCCGGGATCACCCACCTCAGACCAAACACAAAGGGCGCGCCTTGCGGCGCGCCCTTCGCGTTTTTGCCATGTCTGACGTGCGCAGCGCTTACTTGGGCGAAAGCACCATCAGCATCTGGCGGCCTTCCATGCGCGGATAGGCTTCGATCTTGGCGATCTCGGCAACGTCTTCCTGCACGCGGCGCAGCAGGTTCATGCCCAGCTGCTGGTGCGAAAGCTCGCGGCCGCGGAAACGCAGGGTGACCTTGACCTTGTCCCCGTCACCGATGAAGCGGACGACGTTACGCATCTTGGTATCGTAGTCGTGGTCATCGATGTTCGGACGCATCTTGATCTCCTTGATCTCCTGCGTCTTCTGGGTCTTGCGCGCGGCATTGGCCTTTTTCTGGGCCTCGTACCGGAACTTGCCAACATCCAGGAACTTGCACACCGGCGGATCCGCGTTGGGCGAGACTTCGACCAGGTCGAGGCCGACCTCGGCCGCCTGCTCGATCGCCTGGCGCGTGTACATGACGCCGATATTCTCGCCGTCCTGGTCGATCACGCGGACCTTGTCCGACTGGATCATGTTATTGTAGCGCGGTCCGCTCTTGACCGGTGGCGTCATCATACGCCGGGGTGGGGGTGCTATAAGCGTTCTCCTGAATCGTTTCTGTCGCTAGGCGAGTGCGGGCGTCATTAATGCGAATCGTCTCGACACGCAAAGCACGATTTCGCGTAAATTCTACAGGACGCGCCGCAAGTGAAATAGGGCCATATGAAATGGCCATTACACATATAGGGTTTCAGGCAGCCGCGCGCCAGAGGGGGTAGCGCAGCAACTGGTCCTTCGCCGCCAGGAGCGCATCGATTTCCTCGGCCGGTTGCAGGGCTTTCAGGATCGCCGGATCGGCCGCGTCCATGCCGCCGGTGAGGGCGCCGAAAGCCGGCAGGATCAGGCGGTTGCCGCTGTGGACCACGCAAGGGCGCGCGATCCGGCGGCCTCTGGCATTGATGATCAGGCGCGGGTGGAAATGGCCGGAAAGTTCCGGCCCGGTCGTGCCCGGCCGCGCTTCGTGCCGCAGGGCGATGCCGTTCACTTCGACTTCCTCCACCAGCGTCCCTCCGGCCTCGCTGCCGAGGTGGGAATCGTGGTTGCCGGTGATCCACACCCAGTCGAGCGCGCGGGTGAGGGCGCCGAGCATCCCGGCGGCATGGGGTTCGAGCCGCTCCGTTCCCTTGCTGTCGTGAAAATTGTCGCCAAGCGCGAAGACCCTGCGGGCACCGGTGCGGCGCACGGCAAGGGCGAGGCGTTCCAGCGTTTCGCGGCTGTCGTAAGGCGGCAGCATCTGGCCGCCTTTCGCGTAGAAGCTGGCCTTTTCGAGGTGCAGGTCCGCCACCAGCAGCGCCTGTTCGCGCGGCCAGTAGAGCGCAGGCCCGCTGCCATGTCCGGCAGGACCGGGAACGAGCTGCAATTCCTGCGTCCAGAACGAAAAGGGAACCATGGCTTTTCCTTGCCGCAGGCCCGTCGTTTTGGCAAGCGCCCGGCGGAAGGGGATTTGCACATGAACGACTGGACCGCCCAAACCGAACGTGCCCGCGACTGGTTCGAAACGCTGCGCGACCGTATCTGCGCGGAGTTCGAGGCGATCGAGCGCGAGGCGGGTTCCGCGGCTGCCTTCGAATATGCGCCCTGGAAGCGGGCCGCCGTCGAAGGCGGGGAAGAAGGCGAGACCGGCGGCGGCACGCGCGGCCTCATGAAGGGCCAGGTCTTCGAGAAAGTCGGCGTCAACGTTTCCACCGTGGTCGGATCGCTGTCGAAGGACTTCGCGGGCTCGATCAACGGCGCCTCGGCCGAGCAGAATGCCTTTTCCGCGACCGGCATCAGCCTGGTCGCCCACATGTCCAACCCGCACGTTCCCGCCGTTCACATGAACACGCGGTTCCTCACGACGACCAAGGCCTGGTTCGGCGGCGGCGCGGATCTCAACCCGCCGATCCCTTATGAAGAGGACACCGCCGCGTTCCACGCGCAGCTCAAGGCGGCCTGTGATGCCCATGGCGAGGGTTACTATGACCGCTACAAGGCCTGGGCCGACGACTATTTCTACATTCCCCACCGCAAGGTCCATCGCGGCGTAGGCGGCATTTTCTACGACCATCTGGAATGCCCAGACGAAGCGGCGTGGGAAGCGAATTTCGCCTTCACCCGCGCGGTGGGCGAGGCGTTCCTGGCCGTTTTCCCGCGCCTCGTGCGGGCGCGCATGGGCATGGACTTCACGCCGCAGGACAAGGCGCGCCAGCTGGAATGGCGCGGGCGCTATGCCGAATTCAACCTGGTCTACGACCGGGGGACGCTGTTCGGCCTCAAGACCGGCGGCAATATCGACGCGATCCTGATGAGCCTGCCGCCCGAGGCGACCTGGTCCTGAATCGGCGCTTGTGCATTCGAGGCAAAGCTGAAAGGCTCGCCGGTGTCCTAATCGGCGCGCAGCCCTGCACCTATCTTGCGCGCCGACAGCAAGCATAGAAGGACTGCCTCCATGGATCTCAAGATTGCCGGAAAGACCGCACTCGTCACCGGATCGACCGCCGGTATCGGCCTTGCCATTGCCGCCAAGCTCGCGGACGAGGGCGCCGAGGTCATCGTCACCGGCCGCAATCAGGCCAAGCTCGATGCCGCGGCGCAGACCGTCGGCCAGTTGGGCAAAGTGCGCGCGGTCCTGGCCGACCCGGCCACCGAAGAGGGCGCGAAGGCCCTGATCGCGGCGGTTCCGCAAGTGGACATCCTCGTCAACAACCTCGGCATCTACGAGGCGCGGCCCTTCGTGGAAATCACCGACGCGGAATGGCGCAATTTCTTCGAGGTCAATGTGCTCAGCGGCGTGCGCCTGTCGCGCCACTATTTCCCCGGCATGCTGGAGCGCACCTGGGGCCGGGTGATCTTCATCTCCAGCGAGAGCGGGCTGATGACGCCGGGCGAGATGGTCCACTACGGCATGACCAAGACCGCGCAGCTCGCCGTGGCGCGCGGCATGGCCGATGCCACGCGCGGCACCCAGGTGACCGTGAACTCGGTGCTGCCGGGGCCGACCCGTTCGGAAGGGATCGTCGAGTTCATCCGCTCGGTGGTCGAGAACAAGGACGCCTCCGAGGCCGAGCGTGAAGCGGAGTTCTTCTCGAAGCTGCGTCCGCTTTCGCTGATCCGCCGCTTGATCGAGGCGGACGAAGTCGCGGCGATGACTGCCTTCCTCGCCAGCCCCCTGGCCTCCGCCACCAATGGCGCAGCGATAAGGGCCGAAGGCGGCATCCTCCCCACCATCGCCTAGGACGGACCGACATTCAGCCCATGCGGGCCTGCGAAGCGCGATGTCCTGTGCTTCGGTGCTCACGGACCGAAAGTCCGCTGCGCTCCGATGCTCGGAAATCACGCTTCTCGGCTCCACCTGAACTGAATGTCGATCCGTCCCTGTGCGTTGGCACAAAAAGGGGGCGGCGGTCATATCCCGCTGCCGCCCTTTTGGGCAGCGCACAGGGAAAACCGTGGGCCAGTCTCGGTAATTGCCCCGATAGGGGCTCAGGCGGGTAAGGGCGCATGATCCGTCCTGTCGCCGCTGCGGCGGCGCTGGGAACGGAGGCTCGCCGTGCAGGATCAATCGTGGAAAGTGTTCACCGGGGCCAGCTTCCTGCTGCTCGCCTGCGCCGTGGTGCCCCACGCCTGGAGCCAGGATCCGACGCCCCCTGCGCCTCCCTCGGCTCCTGCGCCCGCCCCGGCACTTCCTGCCGATGCAGATACGCGCGATCAGGCCGTCGCGGCCTGCATGGCCGAGGCCAAGGCACGCGGAACGAAGCTGGGCGCCGTCGATGTCTCGATGCGGCAGGTGGAAGATACCGACAAGAAAAGCGACGGAAGGGCATCGGTACGTGCGCTGGTCGATGTCGTGCTGCGCAAGAAGGACGGCACCACCAAGACCGAGAAGAAGACCTTCAAGTGCGATACCCGAAACGGGGTGATCACGGCCTTCAAATACTACTGAGATGGGCTGCCATAGGGCGGACGACCGGATCCAGCATCTGGAGGAAGTGGGCGTTGCGCCGGCGATTGGCTGCGGCCAGTGCCTCCACGTCCAGTGCCGAGAACAGTTCCACACCGAAAGCATGGTCTTCCACCCAGCGAACGCGGGCCAGGTGCTCCCGATTTTCCGGCAGGCGAATGCAGACGATCTCACCGTGAAGCGGCATCGCCTCGCGCGGGGTTCCTCGCGATGCGGCGCATAGACCGTGCGGGGAGACGTTGCGGATGATGATGCCCTGCTGCGCCATGGCCTGGCGCAGCAGCAGCCCGCCGATCAGGGTGCGCTGGCGCGGCGCGCGCGGCTGGAGATGCCGGGTGGGCAACGGAGTCGCCTCGATCGGTTGCGAATCGGTCATTTCCCTTGGACCGCCATAGGCTGCCGTTTCCCTTCCGCTCGCCATTCCTGCCTCCGTAAACCCGATCCGGCGGACCGCGCCTGCGCCGGTCAGGGGAGGGCGCGGCGCGATCCTCCCTGAAGGTGCGCCCTCGCCGGTTCTCCGCAGCTTAACGGGCGATGCAGGGTATTTCCGATGGAATCGATTGCCCGGTCGGGAGCGATTTCTGAACGCGGGAAGGCTGGAAAACAGGTGGTGCGGATGTCACAGTTTCGTTGCATAATCTGCATGTAGAGACTCGGCCTCTTGCCGCGCCGCAAAAAATCCTGACATGAAGCCACGGAAATGCTGCGCCAGTACGAACTTGTCGAACGCGTGAAGGAATACGCGCCCCAGGCCGATGAGGCCCTGCTCAACCGTGCCTACGTCTATACCGTACAGAAGCACGGCACTCAGAAGCGGGCCTCGGGCGATCCCTACTTCAGCCATCCGGTGGAAGTGGCCGGCCTGATGACCGAGCTGAAGCTCGACCAGCAGACGATCATCACCGCGCTGCTCCACGATACGGTGGAAGATACGCTGGCGACCATCGACGAGATCGAGAAGCTGTTCGGCCCGGATGTCGCGCGGCTGGTGGACGGCGTCACCAAGCTCTCCAAAATCGACGTGATGACCGAGAACGAGCGTGCGGCGGAAAACCTGCGCAAGTTCCTGCTGGCCATGAGCGAGGACTTGCGCGTCCTGCTCGTCAAGCTGGCGGACCGGCTGCACAACATGCGCACGCTCCATTACATCAAGAAGGAGGACAAGCGCCGCCGCATCGCTCGCGAGACCATGGATATCTACGCCCCGCTCGCCGAGCGCGTGGGCATGTACGAATACATGCGTGAAATGCAGATGCTGGCCTTCGAGCAGTTGGAGCCCGAAGGCTACGCCACGATCACCGGCCGTCTCGCGCAGATCCGCAGCGAGGAGGGCGGGCAGGTGGACGCCATTGCCCTCGCGATCAAGCAGGCCTTGGCCGAAGCGGGCCTGAACGTCGAGGTTTCGGGCCGCGAGAAGCATCCCTATTCGATCTGGCGCAAGATGGCCGAACGCCACGTTACTTTCGAGCAGATCACCGATATCATGGCCTTCCGCGTCCTCACCGACGATGTGGACGAATGCTACAAGGCGCTCGGCGTGCTGCACCAGACCTGGCAGATGATCCCGGGCCGCTTCAAGGACTACATCTCCACGCCCAAGTCGAACGGCTACCAGTCGCTCCACACGGCGCTGATCTACGAGCGTTCGATGCGCATGGAAGTGCAGATCCGCACGCGCGAGATGCACCGGCTGAACGAATTCGGCCTCGCCGCGCACTGGGCCTACAAGCAGGGCGGCGCCAGGCCGGACGGGCAGGTCGGCTGGCTGCGCGACCTGATCGAGATCGTCGATGCCAGTCACGACGCCGAGGAACTGCTCGAGAATACCAAGATGGCGATCTACCAGGATCGCATCTTCGCCTTCACGCCCAAGGGAGCGCTGTTCCAGCTTCCCAAGGGTTCGACGGCGGTGGACTTCGCCTATGCGGTCCATACCAATCTCGGCAATGCCACCGTCGGCGCCAAGATCAACGGTCGCCACATGCCGCTGCGCACCCAGCTTGCCAACGGCGACGTGGTGGAAATCATCAAGAGCCCCACGTCGGAACCGCAGCTTTCCTGGCTCGGCTTCGTCATCACCGGCAAGGCGCGCGCCTCGATCCGCCGTGCGGTACGCGCCAAGGAACGCCAGGAAGTGGCCGAGATCGGCGCCAAGCTGCTGGACGAGATCATGGGGCGCTTGCCAGGCCGCATCGGCAAGAAGGCGATCGACGGCGCCATCCAGCGCCTGGACATGCGGGACGAGGAAGACCTGATGTTCGCGGTCGGCTCGGCCCGTCTCACCGATCGCCAGGTCATGGAGGCTCTCGTGCCGGGCAGCACCGCCGAACTCCCGGATGACAGCGACTGGGCCCATGCCGAGCGGGCGATCTCGATTCGCGGGCTTACACCGGGCGTAGGGTTCGAACTCGCCGAATGCTGCCACCCGGTTCCCGGCGACCGTATCGTCGGCATCCGGCGCCCCGACCACAAGGTGGAAGTCCACGCGATCGACTGCCTGACGCTGGCCAACGGCGGCGATGTCGACTGGCTCGATCTGTCATGGGGAGAGCGCACGACGGGCGCGGTGGGCCGTCTCAGCCTGGTGCTCTACAACCGCCCCGGCACCCTGGCGGAAGTGACGCAGATCCTGGCCTCCAACCGTGCCAACGTCACCAACCTGCAAATGGTCCAGCGCGACGAGCCTTTCGGCACTTACGAGGCCGATCTGGAAGTGAGCGACCTTGCCCACCTGACCCGCATCGTCAGCGCCCTGCGCGCCAGCGAGGCTGTGGCGGAAGCTGCGCGCATCTGACCCTGGTGGGAGGTCAGTATTCCAGGCTGACCTCCACCTCATCACCTTCCGCAAGGCTTTCGGCGCGGCGCACGGCGGCCTTGACGGGCAGCAGCCAGACCTGCCCGGTGCTGCCGTCGTCCGACTTGCTCGGGAAAACCGATGTCGCGAAGCTGGTGGTGCCGATCCGGGCCCTGACCTTCAGCGAACCGAACCCGCGCGCCGAGCCTTCGAGCTTGCGCATGATGGCCGTGCCGGAAAGCGCCTCGCCCGCCGCACCGTCGATGGTCAGGAAGTGCCAGGTGCCGCTGCCGGAGCCGCCGGTCCAGCGCCAGAGAACCCCGGTGTGATCGACCTGCTCGGTCAGCGTCACCGCGAAACCTCGCGGATCGGCACCGGCGCGTTGCAGACGTCCACGCCGCCTGCCGGGTGAACATAGAAGGTATCCTGCCGGTTGGCGCGCTTGTCGACATAGGCGGCGAAGCTGCGGCTCTCGGTGGAGAGATATTCGTAGGCGGGCAGCCCGGTCACTTCATTGCCCATGCGGATCGCGCGAATCGCCGTGCGCTCCCCGGGCGTCTTGTAGAAGCCGATTTCGCCGGTGCCGCGCGGCAGGGCGGAAAGGTTCTCGATACCGGAAATCACCCGGCCGACGATGGCCACGTTACGGTCGAGCTGGCGCGGGGCATGGCCGATCACGGCGTAAAGTTCCGCGCCGGTGCCGGTGTCGGGCGAATTGTTGCGGCCGACGCCGACGTAGCCGTAGCAATGGGTGGGCCACTGATGCGCGGCATCGCGGGCCACGGGCCAGCCTCCAACGAAGCCTGTATTCGCCGCGTAGGCATCGTGCCCGACCGACTTGTCGCCCGCCGCCTTCACCGTACCCGCAAGATTCGCGGCGTAGTCGCTTTCTGGAACCGCCGTCAGCCCCTTGGGCAGGGGCTTGGCCTTCTGCGGGTTCTCCCCCTCGGGATCGCCCCATTGCACGACGTAATTGTCCTGAACGCGGACCACGGCAATCCCGTCATACCAGCGCGCGGCGACCAGTCTGCGGATGTTCCCGACCCAGCCTTGCGAGAAGGGCGCCGGAATCAGCTGGATCACCACCCGCCGCGCCTTGCCCGCAGCATCCGGCGCAAGGTCCATCACAAGCAGGTCGGAAGGCGCGATCCGCTTCCAGTCACCGGAGGGCGCGGCCGCGACGATATCGTTCGGCGTAGGCCCCGCCGGCACGTCCTCGGCCAGGAGCGGGGCGGTCAAAAAGGCGGAAACCGCGAAGGCGGAAAAGAAATTTCGCATCGAGAGCGTGATGGCACGTCGAGACGGCTTGCGAAACCCTTCAACGCAGGCTAGGGCGCCCGCCTTACCAGTGCATGCGGAGCGGTGGCCGAGTGGTCGAAGGCGCTCGCCTGGAAAGTGAGTATACGTCAAAAGCGTATCGAGGGTTCGAATCCCTCCCGCTCCGCCAACTGCTTATCTCGAAACCTCCACAAACGTCTGTTTTCCGGGGGTTTCGTCGCGCCTGGCGTGTATGGTTTGTCCGAGATTGTCCCCGTTTGTTCTCATGTAGCCGATCTGCGATATGGCATGATCTATGGTACGCGATTCGGGGAATATGGTATGGCGATGCTGACGGACCTGAAGGTCAAGAATGCGAAGCCGAAGGACAAAGCCTACAAGCTGTCGGACGGCGGGCAACTCTTCCTGCACGTGTCGATCGCCGGGGGGCGTGTGTGGCGGATGAATTACCAGTTCGGCCGGAATGCCGAGGGCAAGCCGCGCCAGAAAACCCTGACAATTGGAAGCTACCCGGCGATCAAGCTGATCGAGGCGCGGGAGGCGCGCGACGTCGCGAAGGCGATGCTGGCCAAAGGTATCGAGCCCAAGCCCGAAGATCTGTTCGCCCGCGCAGCCCCTGAACGCGACACGCGGCCGACCTTTCGGGAGATCGGTTTAGCCTGGTACGCGCTGCAGCAGAAGCGATGGTCGACGGTCCACGCCGAGGACGTAATGGCCTCTCTTGAAGCAGACATCTTCCCGGCGCTTGGCGGTTCGCCGATCGCAGGTATCGAAGGCTTGGCAGTTCTCGCCGTCCTGCAAGCGATCGTTGATCGCGGCTCGATCGAGACAGCGCATCGAGCGCGGCAGCGTATCAGCGCGATTTTCGTCTACGGCATGGCTATGGGCGTGAATGGAAAGGATCCGGCTGCGAGCCTTGCGGTGGCGCTTCCGAAGAAACCGCGAGTGAAGGCGCAGCCTGCGATCACAGATCTCGATGCGCTTAGGCAGGTGCTGGTCGATTGCGATGCCGAGCGGTGCCGGGCGCCGACGAAGCTGGCGTTGCGGCTGCTGGCGTTAACAGCTGTCCGCCCGAACGAACTGCATGCAGCACGATGGGAGGAGTTCGAGGGTCTCGACGGCCCGGAACCGCTTTGGCGCATTCCAGCGCGGAGGATGAAGGGCGACGAGGATCGCAAGTCGGAAGAGGATGGCGACCATCTCGTGCCGCTCGCTCCGCAGGCCGTGGATGTCATCCGCGCAATGATGCCGCTGACCGGCGACATAGCGCTCGTGTTCCCATCGGACCGGCATATGCATCGGCCCATGAGTGAGAACACGCTTCGGGCGCTGCTGATCCGCGCTGGGTATTATCAGCGGCATGTGCCGCACGGTTTCCGGTCGGCCTTCTCGACGATCATGAATGAGAGGGTGGAGCGCGCTTGGCGGGCTGCGGGTCACAAGAATGCCGCACCGGACCGCGCGATTATCGACCTGATGCTTGCTCATGTGCCCAAAGACAAGGTCGAAGGGGCTTATAACCGGGCAGCTTACATGCCGCGTCGGCGCGAGATTGCCATCGAATGGGCGGACCTGCTGATGAAAGACATGTGGCCGGCAGAGATGCACATTGGCCAGCCTATGCGGTTTGCGGCGACCGGGCCGGGGCGACCCGGTCGCTGAGCGATCACGCGGCGATCTCACGCGTCCATGCGTCGATTTCGCTCTCGACCCATCGGGAACACTTAGGCCCCAGCTTCCGCTGTGACGGGAACTTGCCCTTTTCGATCAGCGCGTAGATCGTGGATCGTGACAGCGAGGTTCTGTCCATGACCTCGTTGATTCTTAAGAGCCTGATTGGCTGCTGTGCTGTCATGCTGCCAGCTTCCTTTCCTCTGTTTCCCGGCCCTCTTCGGGATAGATGATAGCAGCGCCTGCTTCATTCGCGAAAAAGTAGCTGGCGGCATTCTTGCCCGTTAGTCGGTTGTCTTCGATCCGACCCAAGCCCTTTCGCTCCAGGCTGTAAGCGGTGTGCCAGTTCCTTGCGCTCATGAGCCTGACGCTCCGACCTTGGCCAGTTGCTTCATCGCGCCCAGAAACGCGGAGCATCAGCAGCTGGGACTGCGATAACTTCATGCTGCGAGCTGCCTTTCCTTCATTGCTGCTTTTTCGCGGGGAGGGATCCAGTACGTTGGTGCAAACGGTCGACCGCTGTGATCGGAAAGCGCGGCAGCCTGTTTGTCCCACACGACCCACATGTAGTCGATCTTGCCATGATCGTAAGCCTTGCTTCCCAACTCCTCGATCATGTCGCCGGGCGGCATCGACGGACGCTCGCACAGGATCCACACGCCGATCGGCGTCTCGTCTGTGAAAAGTCGATAGCGGCCTTCGCTTGCCAGCCACTTGAGTGGCAAGAGCGCGCAGACTTTATGGGTCGCAATGGAAAGTGCCTGGCGGATGCACTTCTCCGCCAAGCCACGGACCAGCTTGCCATTCTGAAACGAGAATGGCGGATTCATGATAATCGACAGGCGTTGGGATGCTTCTAGAAGGTGGCGCTGATCGCCGAAGAAATCATGCTGCCCGAGGAAGAGCCGGTGGTCAGGATTCCGCGCATACAGGTCCGTCCCAAACGCATGGGTGAAGCCGCGCTCGGAAAGCGCCTGCGGGATATGAAGCTGGCCGCAGAAGGGATCTAGGTATGTCACGTCCGGTTCAAGCTCGACCACGTCGATCAGGCGATGGGTGACCCACTTCTCCTCGACGTACCAATCCCACGGATGACGGGTGCTGCCCTTGGGGCGGGCGGTAAGTTCGCCGGTCATGCCGCCTTCCTCCCACACCGGATCGAAGCGTCAACACCGCCAACACCGCATTCCGCGTCGCTGCTGAAATTGTCGCCAAGGTCGAGCAGCGGGCTGGTCAGCGCCGCCCGGCGCAAATCCTCGTAGCTGTATTCGGTGGTGAAGGTGCCCTTGCCGATCCTCTCCATACGAGACCACCAGAGCGGTTCGTCGGGATCGCGGCGGATCCGATGGAGCAAGACCTGATAGCCGAGCATCATGCACAGCTTGCAGTTGCCTTCCCATTCCTCCAGCCCAAGGTCGAACCTCTGCGGGAGGGTGATAGCAGCGCTCGGACCGAAATCTTTCTGGATCTGGACGGCATCGGTGGGCGTCATGTTGCCGAACCAGAACCGGCGCACGTCATCATTGGTGTGCCCAGCTCGGACCATCGGCATCACGTTCGTCCAAGGGCTCTTGCCCTCCTCGTTCTGACGGTCTTTTTTGACCGCCCGGCGCAACTCATCCGCGCGAAGTCCGATCACGTTGGTCCAGAATTTGTACCCACGCGCCTCCATGAAATTGGCGCAGACCTGAACTTTCAGATGCTGGGTGCACCAGCGGCTGACAGCGTTAGGCGTAGATTTCTTGCTGCGGATCAGCGCTTCAAACGGCTCCCCGTTGCGAGAGGCGCTGTTGTAGCCAACCTCCTCGAAACGCTGTTCGACCGGCGTGCCCTTGCGACGGTCGCGCCATTCAAGCCAGTGGATGGGTACGCCCCATCGCACTTGGCACTCATGAACGAACCGGAGCGTCTCTTCCCGCTCCCGTCCGGTGTTGCAGAACACTACATGCACATCCGGCGCGAAGGCACCGCCAGCAGCATCAAGCATCTGCTTGAGCATGTAGGCCGAAGTGCGGCCGCCAGAGAATGAGATCAGCGCCGGGCCTTCGATGTGATACGGGTGTTTCACCTGCGGTCTCCTTTTGCGCTGGAGAGCGCATGAACGATGATGAAGGGGATCGCGACAAGCGCGGCGATCAGGAACAGGGCGCGGGTGGCGCCCTTGATCGCGAGGTTGGTGCGGCGATTGCGCTCGGCGACAGGCGCGCAGGCCCGGCACGAGCAGCCGATCGGGTGGACGGCGTTGGATGTGCGAGGAGCCATGGTCAGTCGATCCCCAGCGCGGATTTGTAGGTATCGACGATGCTTTCCATCTCGTGGCGATCGTCCGGGCGCATGCGGCGGATCGCGACGATCTGTTTCATGCACTTGACGTCGTAGCCCTCGGCCTTGGCCCATTTGTATCGTTCGCTGACGTCGGCGCGCATGTCGCGGATTTCCTCTTCCATCTTCTCGATGGCTTCGATGTGGTTGCGCAGGCTGTCTGCGGCTGTGCTGCTGGTCATTGGATGCTCCTTTGGTCTCAGGCGGCGATCTGGTGGCCGCCGTGGGGCGTGTTGGCGGGGTGGCTGTTGGGCAGGCGGGGCTTGAAGATGCGGCGGCGCGTCTGTTCGCAGTGGGTGCAGATCTGCGGGTTGGTGTCGGACCATGTGCAGTCGAAGCCCTCGGCATCGAGCTGCGCGGACCATTCGTCCCATCCGCATGCCAGGCAGAGGCGCGGGTGCATGTCGGGTGGGGTGTCGCACAGCTGGCGGTAGACCGTCAGGTTGAGCCGGAACGATCGCGACATGTCCCACAGGCGCTTCACCCGGAAGCCGACCGTCTCGATCCGGTGGAAGTTGCGCTCGACGTCTGCGCGATGCTCCTTTCGGTGCCAGAAAGGGTCGGCGGCCTGCTCGATCGTCAGCCCGGCGGCCTCGCGCCGCATCCGGATGTAGTCCCACGGCATGACAATAGGCGCGGCGGGCTTGGGTTCGTCGATCATGGAAAGAAGAGAGGGAACGCTCCGCATGTTCGTCCTTTCGATTTCAGGAATTGCTGGAGGTCGCGCGCGAGCGGTCGTGGAAGACCCAGCAGCGGACCGGGGGGACGCCGTCGTTTCGGGAATTGACGGCGGTCTGTTCGATGAAACGGCGTGACTTCGAGGTCTTGAGCGCGCGGATCAGTTCGGCGTGGGTGGGCAGCGCGAGGCGCTTTTCGGCGCAGCGGGCCTCCATTTCGTTGAGGCGGACGGCGATCATGCCCTCGGCATGGCGGCGATGGTGGTTTATGTGCCCTGTGGTGGCGGCGGGATCCTCGTTCTCTTCGAGGTAGTCGAAGCGCTCCCAGAACAGGCTGACGATCGGGTCTTCGCTGTTCACGGCCAGCTGCCGCTCGGTCGCCATCTCGACGATGAGCTTGGCCGTCGCGGTCTGCTGTTCATCAGTGAGCGGCAGGAGCGCCCGGAGCGCTTCGAGGAAGGCGAGCAGCTGACCGTGGGTCTTCGCAAGACGATTCGTGCGGATCCCCGGCATGGAGAGCAGCTCGTTTTCGTATTGCGCGAAGGCCTGCCGGTAGCGGGCCATGATGTCGTTTTCGCGCTTGGCCGCGTGAACGATGAAGCCGGAGACCTTCTCGATCGGCCATTGCTCAAGCCGCTCTGCAGACGTCTTCGTGTCGGCCGACCAGCCTGCCATGTCGAAGCCGAGCGACATGATACGCTCGAGCACGGCCCGGCTCGCGTTGACCGGCTCATTCTGCTCGATGACGATCGCGCCCCGGAAGGGCGGTTCGAACGTCTCCATGCCGCCGTTCTTCACGCCGCGAGACCGGACGGTGCGCCCGTTGTACGCGGTCTTGAGTTCCTCCCACTCGAACTTGCGAGCGTGGCTGGCTTCCTCGCGGCGGTCGCCTTCGATCAGGACGACGGGCAGGTTGCCGACTTTGCCGAGATTGCGCGCCATGGCGGCGGGCGTGGCTTTGGCCGGGTCGAAGCCCTCGTAGTTTTCGCGGCCGAGCAGCTTCCAGAGAAACTCGACCAGCGTGGTCTTGCCGGTGCCGGGCAGGCCATGCATTTCGAGGAACGGGAAGCTCTTCATCTCGGCGCGGACCTGCTCGGCAAAGAGCGAGCCGAAGAAGAAGGTCAGGCAGACAAGACCCTTGGCGCCGTATGCCGTCCAGAGGTCGGCAAGCCAGCTGGTGTCGAGGTTATCGGCGTCATAGTCGATATCGAGCAGCCGCTCGGAGGTGCCCAGCTTCAGGGCCTGTTTGCCGATCTGGAAGAAGTCGTCGTCGTTCGGCTTGAACACGCGTCCGTTCGAGACGGCCAGCTGCCCGAAGACATAGGCCTTCGCCTCCCGGCAGTAGCCGGTGAAGCCGAGCGGGCGCACGTCCGGCAGGTCTGGTGTCTGGTGCTGCAGCATGCGGGTCAGCTGCTGGGCGTTGCCGGTCCAGACGCCGCCGAAGGCGAAGAGGCGATCTTCGAAGTTCGAGGCTTTGCGCAGTTGGGCAGCAGTGAAGTCACCCTTTACGGCCGGGCGCTTGCCGCTGGGGTAGCGGATGTTCAGGAAGAACTTGGTCTCGTCGGTGGCCTCGTCACGCTGCCGGTACAGGACGCGGAAGGCGCAGTTTGCGATTTCCTCGACGGCCAGCGCCTCGCGGGATGCCTCCATGCGGATCTTGGCTTCCTCGGCGCTGTCGATTTCCTTCAGCTCACGGGTGCGCCCGCGCCGGTACTCGTCGATCTTCTCCTGCACGATCGAGACGTCGATCGCGCACCAGTAGGTCCGGTTGCCGAAGTTGAAGTGGAAACTGTTCCACCGATGCTTTTCCCAGATCAGGTAGGCCTTTTCCTGCGCGGTCTCGGCCAGCAGCACCTGCCCGTGCCAGAGGTATTCGGCGCGATGCTTATCGGTCAGGCGCTCCAGCTGGAGCAGATCGTTCCAGTCGAGTTCCTTGCCGGTCTCGTCCTCGGCCATCGGCAGCGCGGCGGATGCCTCCCAGCGATCCTTGCGGGCCTGCTTGACGTAATCGCGGTTGCCCTTGGTGCCAGCAGGACCGATGTCGAAGGCGAACACGATGCGCGGGCTACGGTGGGGCCGGTCCGAGGCCGCGATATGCGTCCGCAGCTGCTTCAGGAATTCGCTGGGGTAGTTGTTGCTCGACATGGTCGAGGCGGCGCGCTGGCCTGCCTGTTCGAGCGCCCAGGCGTTGAAGATGCCTTCCGCGAACCAGATGCTGTCCGCATTGGCGAAGTCTTCCATGGAGACGTCTGGCCGCGACCATGCCTGCCCCTTGTAGGGCCTGCGCGGCGCGAAGTGCGCTTTGCGATCGAACCGGCCGGGCTGGTCGATTAGGCGCTCCCACCAGCTGCCGCCGGGCAGGGGAAAGCGCACCGTGGCAGAGCCGACATTGCGGGCCTCGTCGCGGAAATACTCCTGGGAGTAGGCGTCGCGCATGCCCATAAGGTTGAGGCCGCGGGCGTCGGTCAGATAGGCATCAGCCGCCGCGTTCGGGTTCTGCGGCGTCTTCTTGAACCGCTTTGACCACGTGTCGAAGATCTCGGGATAGAGATCGCGGACAGAGCCTTCCCAACCGCAGCGGTTGGCCCGGCCGCACTTGAGCACCCACGGGCTATCCGAACGGGTGTAGACCTCACGCCCGTCGCACTCGGGGCACTTGCCGCCCTGAAGCCACTCGCCCTGATCCTTCTTCCACTGGAAGTCGGTTTTCAGGAGCGGCATCAGTTCGCGGCGGATATCGTCTCGCATCTGCATGGGAAATTCAGATCTTTCGGGAAGGTCAGGCGGGCGTCAGGGCTTCGCGGGGATAGATTTGGACTTCGGGAAGGCGGCCGCTGCCGCGCCAGACCTCCACGAAGCCCCGGCGGTGCTGCCGCATGACGCTGGGGGTAAGGACGAGGCCGGTCTCGATGGCGGGCACCCAGCCATTGGGCGTCCAGCGCTCCGAAGAGATGATCACCGACTGACCGATGAAGAATGCGGGGCGGCGCGCGCTCATGCTGGCACCATGGTCCAGAGCACGGCGAAGGCGGTGAGCAGCACCGGCGCGGCGGCGGCGAGAGCCAGAACGTCGTTCCGGACCTCGCGCGGCGCGGACCGCCACAGGTTGCGCCAGGCGGCGAACGTCGAGGGCTTCGAAGCGGTAGCAGCGGGCCGCGCGGGGGCAACGGTGCGGAACTGGCTGGACGGGATGTGCAGCATGGGATGGCTCCGGTGGAGTGCAGGAAAAGGGCAAAGCGGGGGCGTTCCCGGAAGCGAGCCGGGCGAAAGGCATTCGGAAGTGTCAGGTCAGGCCAGCGCGGCCTTCAGGTCAGGTGCCGGCGGCGCTGGTTTCCGGCTCTGAGCCGTTATCGTTGTCGGCGCGGTCGTTCGCGGCCGGGCGCCACTGCGTCATCGGCAGGGTGTGCAGCGGGGTCGGATAGCTGCTGGCGCGGACCGTGCGGACGGCCTGCATCTCGACGACGAACCGGTGTCCGCAGACATCGGGGTTCCGGCAGTCGTAATAGACCTCGCGGAATGTCGCGCTCGACTTGCCGGAAGACCGCGCAAAAGCGCGACCGCCGCAAGCCGGGCAGGTGACGTGTGGAAGTTTCGCGTGACGTGACATGCTAGATTTGCCCCCTAGCTTCGGCCCCGGCGCCATTGCCGGGCAGAAGTGCTTTCAGCCGACCGAGAAGGCGCGGAACAATCGCGTCAGCTTCCTCGGTCTCGAGAATGGCGGCCTGTATCATCGCGGGCGAGGCGCCCGGCGCGAGGGCCTGAATGCAGCGGCCGACAGCATCGCCAGCTTCGCGGGAGAATAGGGCCACGTCGTCTGCCAGCGCCGTGCGGCAGGCGACGGCATTGACCATCGCGACTTCCAGTTGCAGCGCATAACAGGAGTGGATTGGGCCATGGTCGCCGCCTGCTTCGATGAAGGCGCGGTCGAGGGCGATGGCCTGATCGAGGGTCGGCGTTCCGTGACGGTCGCTTTCGCTCCAGTGGCGGACGGTCCGGATCGAGCGGCCGGTAACCTTGGCGGCGGCCTCCCACCCGATCTTGCCGCAGACCGTGGTGATGGCGAGGGAGAATGACAGCGGGGTTCGCAGCTTCGTCATGCGATATCCTTCCGTTGCGCTTTTGCGGGGTGATCGCAAACGACAGGATCCACCCGCGTCGATAGAACGGGTCCACACTCTTCAGTGTAGTCTGGTTCTTCAATTACAAGCGAAAGTGGATAAATGTCGGGGCGGAGCAGATGAGGCGACACCCCGGTCGCCGATGAAACAGTGAGCACTTGCTCGGCGGGAAGACGCTTTCCGCTTTGCAGCCACTTCCACACAGCAGCCTGAGATACCTTGCAAAGGCGCGCGGTTGCCGACTGGCCGCCTGCGATGGCTACTGCCAGTTCCAATGCCTCAAACGGTGTCAGATCTTGCCTCATGAGGACTACCTACAACCCGAGTTGTGGGCATGTCAACGCATCAAATTACCTTTTCGTCGATAACCAAAGTTGTAGGTACGCAGCATGATCAAGAGCGACCGTGTAGCTGAGCGAATGCGTGAACTGGGAATGTCTCAGTCTGCCCTTGCGCGTGAGGTTGGGGTGACACAGCAGACCATCGGCAAGGTCGTTACTGGGCAGTCCGCAAATTCGTCCCATTTGCACAAGATCGCTCGCGTCCTGCAGACTTCTGCCGCCTATTTGACCGGTGAGATCGATGATCCCCGGGAGGACGCGTTTATCCCGCCGACGCCAGCGGAGATCGCGGCGCAGATGGGTCTGATCAAGGTGGAAGAGATCGACCTATCGATCGGGATGGGGCTTGGCTTCCTCGACGAGAACGCGATGGAGCGCGTAGATCGCTGGATTCCGGAAGACTGGGTGCGCAACTTCACCCATTCCGCAGCGGCACACCTGACGATCGTGAAGCCGCAGGGCGACAGTATGTACCCGACGATCAACGACCGCGACATCGTGATGATCGACCGATCGCAGCGCATCATCGACCGGCAGGAAGGCATCTGGGCGCTGAATTACGGCGGGCTGGGCACGATCAAGCGCGTCCGGGTGCTGCCGGATGGAAAATACAAGCTGATGGCTGACAATCCGCAGGTGCCACCGGAAGTCGCTGCAGATGGGGAACTTTCCGTCATCGGCCGCGTAGCGGGCGTATTCCGCCGCACCTGACCATCGACCATGACTTCGATTCCTGAAATGTCTTTCGCGGTCGTGGGCGCCGCGCACCCGAATGCTGACGGTTCCAATCGCCAGTTCGAGATACTGCTGTGCCATGCAGGCGAGCCGGTGACGTTGGTGCCCGAGCCGCGTAACCCGCACGATCGCCATGCTGTCGCGGTCTATTCCTGCCGCGACGTCCAGCTTGGCTATATCAGCGCCGATCGCGCGCGCCAATTTGGCACGCAGTTCGGGGGCGACCTCGTTCGGGCAGTTTTCCAGCGGCGCGCAGCTTTCGGCGCATGGGTGCGCGTTGGTTTCGACGGCAAAGAGCCGCATCTCACAAGCGCGATGCTCGCAGAGCCTGTCGCGCAGGCTGACGCGCCGATTGATGAAGATCCGGGGTTCTACCCGGATGAGATTTGGCCGGACGATTGATCTCGTTCCGCAGGCGATGTGCTGCGGGAAGTACCAAAGGGGGCAAAATGCGCGATTTTCTGGCTGGTTTTACGCTGGTGGCATGCGTGGTGACATTGGCAGTCTCGATTATTGCGCTTGTTAAACCCATGCCGCGATTAGGTATGGGCACACGCAAGCAGACGCTTCGCGGTTTTCTAGCGGCGCTCGGTCTGTTTGTCGTTACGCTGATCGTCATACCGGCACCCTCAGATGAGAAGCGGGTTCCGGTCGCAACGGCGGATGCCATCGCGCCCAAATCTGCGCCTAGCGCGTCAGGCAAGCCGTCTGGGGGTCCTGTTCTTTCGGAAGAGCAGGATTATGCCGTCACTCTTGCCCGGCTCGTTGTGATGCAAACGATCAACTGCCAAGGCGATGTGGATTTGACGCAGGAGAAAATCAACAAGGTTGCTGAGGGCAGAGCGCAGCCGATTGACGCTTACGATGAGGCGAAGCGCGGCGAGAAAGCATGCAAAGGCACGGTAGACGAACTGATGCGCGCGGACCTTTTCGAGGACATTCCGGCTCCTCAGCGCGCGAGCGCGAAGGCGGCGGTGACTGCGTGCACCGATTCAGCGAGAAGTCGAGTTGCGGCGATGGCGCTAGCTCAGAAAATTCTGGATGGAGACCACTCTCTCGGAAGCATGTCGCTATATCGCGAACTTCGCAGCACCGGCAAAAGCGATGAACTCGACTGCCGAAATAGGTTGCTGGATTTCACGGCCAACATGCACATTCCCGAAACCGAGGTCGAATTCGTACATCCATGAAGCAATGGTGGCGGCAGTTACGGTGCGGTCTCCATCCTTAGATCCGATGTGAAGCCACCGCGATTGTCCAGACGGTGCGTTACCTCTGAAATCAGCCAAGTCGTCCTGTCGATTTCATCCTTGAAGCCTGCCGCATTTACGCGGGCTTCGGGGATGGCATCAGGGCGGCCGAGTGCTAGCCGAATATCGAAAGTGGCTGGCGCGCGTTTCAAGCGGTCGCGCTCGGCGACTGCGGCGCGCTTGGCGGACGCCTCGTCGGGGTAGACCTTCCGGATTCTCTTCGCGCCATCTTCCTTGCCCACGGTGAAGGTCTTGCGTTTCGCGGCCTTCTTGTCGTGCCAGCTGGCGGTAACGCCCTGCTGACCGTCGCGCTTCTGGCGCTGCCAGTTGTGGCCATCGCCGCTCGCGCGCGTGATCGTCAGCGTGGGCAGGGCCTTGCCGGTGCTGGTCTGCCCGGCGCCCTTTGGCGCGAAAATCAGGTTCTTGTTCTTGATCGTGGCAACAGCATCGTGTTCGCGGCCGAGGCGGCGAAGGAAGGCGATATCGCTCTCCCGGCTCTGACTGATCGAGGGCAGTTCGATAGAGGCGAGCGAGGCGGTGATGCGCGCCGTAAGCCCGTTCCGCCCGGCGACGTCGCGCAGGACGTCGCCGAGCGTCGTCTTCTTCCACGACTTGGACCGGCGGTTGCGGATGGCGCTGGTGAAGTCCGCCGCGCGCGCCCGAATCGTAATCTGATCCGGCGGGCCGCTGTGCTGGACGTCGTCCACCTTGAAGCTGCCCTTGTCGATCAGGCCCACCGTGACATCGTGGCCCTGCTTCCAGCCCAGCTGGAGCTTGAGCACGGCACCTTCCTTGGGGATGGCGAGCATGCCGTCCGTGTCGCTCAGCACGATGTCCAGCTGGTCGGCTTCGTCACCGCGCTTCTCCGACAGGGTGAGCGACACCAGGCGCGGATTGATCCGGTCGGACAGGTCCTTGCCGTCCAGCGTCACGCGCCAGTCGGCCATGTTGTTTATGGCTTCGCTCATGCCGCGGCTTCCGTGGAGTTAGTCGGCGCGGGGTCATCTACGCGCAAGAGGTCGATACCGAAGTCGATCCGACGGGGGGTGCCGTCCGCCATCAGCACGGCATGGCGCTCGTCGATCGCGGTGATGACGTAGTTGCCGAACACGGCGCCGTTGCCGCTGACGAGCGGCAACGCTTCGCCCGCGTCCGCCATTTCGCGCAGTTCGTCGAGGGAGACGCGGCCATCGGCGATCTCGGTATACACCGCGCCCGACAGGCTGATCGTCTCATCGCCGGGACCGACGAACTGCGTGGCGTCGCGCGCCCCGACGCGGCCCGAGCGGGCATGGCGCCAGTCGGTCTTGCGCTGCAATTCATCGGGGCCGAGCGTTCCGATCTCGAACAGGAACATGCCAAGGGCGAGCAGATGCATGGTGTGATTCCTCAGTCGTCGCCGAAACCGCGACCGCGCCGCTCGCGCTCGATCTGCTCGATTGCCTTGCGGACCTCGTCGGCAATGTCCTGCGCCTGGCCGCCGCCGGTGACGTCGATCTTGATGCTATAGGTGATGGAGACAGGGGCGGGTGCCGCGCTGCCGCTCACACCGGCCTGCGCGTTCGCCGGGGAGGCGGCCAAGGCTGCGCCAGCGGCGCCCGCTGCCAATGCGCCGGCCATCTGCCCTGACATGGCATTGAGGCGCGGGACGAGGCCGTCTGCCGAGAAGGCGCTCGCCATGCGGCTCCCGAGATCACCCACACGTTGCAGCGGCCCGCCTGCGCTATCGGCCAGGCCTTCGTCCAGGCCAGCCATGACGAAGCCGCCGAGGCTGGCGAAGACGCGCGAGGGCGAATGGATGCCAAGCACCTGCTTGAACCAGCTGACGGCGGAATTGGCGGCGCCGACAATCGTCGATTTCAGGGCAGACAGGCGGCCGGTGATGCCGTTGATCAGGCCCTGCATCAGATCGCTGCCCGCCTGCGACAGGCGCGACGGCATGGAAACGCCCAGCCAGTTCATCAGCGCCGCGAAGCCCGCATAGAGCAGCCCCATGGGCGAGAAGTTGACGAGCATGGCAGCAATGCCCGCAATGCCGCCGTTGAAGTAGCCCTGAATCTCGGTCCAGATGCCGCTGAACCACGTCGTGATCGCGCCCCAGTTCTCGTAGATCAGATATCCAGCGGCGGCGAGCAAGCCGATGCCCAGCACGATGCCCGCAACGATACCGATCAGGGGCAGCATGCCGATGCCGAGCGCGGTGGCGGCGGCCGACAGCACGGCGAATGGGGCGACAAGCCCGGCGAGGATGAGGGCGCCGCCGCCCATGATGAGGAACAGCCCGGCGAAGAGCGCCGTGGCGAAGGCGAGGGCGCGGGTCAGCTGGGGATGCCGCTTCGCGAAGTCCGCGATGCTGCCAGCCCACGACGACATGTAATCCGCAGCCGAGGAAATCATCGGCAGCAGCTGATCGCCCACGGTGGTCGCGAGTGTCTTGGACTGGATCTGGAGCCGTTTCACCTTCTCCGCGCCGTCGAGCATGCGATCGGCGAAGTCGGTATTGACCGTGCCGTCTGCGCTCAGAGCTTCGGCGCGGATGCTCTGGTATTCCTGAAACGCCGACATGAGCGGGCGCAGCGCCTGCTGCACCTGCATATCGCCGAACAGGCTGGACAGCTTCGCCTGATCGCCGCCGGTGGCCTTCTGGGTCAGACGCACGATCTCCTCGATCGGGCTGCGCCCTTCCTTGGCGGCCTTTTTCATCGCGGCGGGAATGTCGATGCCGAACTTCTTGAAGTTCTTGATCGTGTCCCCAGCGTTGATCTTGGAGAGCAGGTTCTGAAGGTTGGTTGCGGCACCGGCGGAATCGCCCGCGCCCTTGCGCGTGATCTGGAGCGCGGCGGCGAGATCCGCGACGGCCGGGATGCCCTTGGAGCCGAGGCTCTGCATGCTGGCGGTCAGTTCGGGGAAATACTGCGCCATGTCCTTGACCTCGAAGGCACCGCTCTTGCCCGCCTGGGCCATCACGTCGAGCGCCTTGCCGGTCTGCGCGATCGGCACCTTCAGGTTGTCGTAGGAGGCGAAGGTCGCGCGGCCGAGATCGTCGATTTCCGCCTTGTAGGCCGTGGCCGCGCGCCCGATCGGCGTCATCATGTCAACGGCCTGCTGCGCGCCGAGGCCGAAGCCGGTAAGCGTATCCACGCCCTTCTGCAGATCGGAAGGCAGCTGGTTGACCGCCAGCGCCGCCCGGCGCAGGTCGAGACCCATCATGCGCCCGGCCTCGCGGCTCTGGTTCACCTTCTGGTTGATGTCGGTCATCACCGACTCGAATTCCATGGCGTCCTGCGCGGCGCCTTCCAGCGGCCTGGCGACAATCATGCCGGTGCCGATCGCGGCAGCGCCGCCTGCAGCGAGACCGGCGGCCGATCCTTGCACCTGCGAAAAGCGCGATCGGGCAGCGGAGAAGCGACGCCCCCGGTCCGATACTTCCTGAAGGCGGCGGTCCTGATTGCGCAGGCTGTCGTTCGACCGCTCGATCTCACCGCGCAGGCGCCGCTCTTCCGACGCGAGGTTACGGGTGGAGACGCCTGCCGCCGCAAGACGGCTGCGGACCTCGGTCAGGCGGGTTTCGTGCTGGCGGTGCTGAGCGGTCAGGCGCTCGGCCTCGCGGCGGGCGCGGTCGAACTCGCTGCGCATGGCGCGGGTGGGCGTGGTCGTTGCGCCGATCGCGCGGCCAAGTTCGGTGGCGCGGGCGCGCGCCTGCTGCATGGCGCGCTCGCTTTCGCGCATGCCCTGTTTCAGCTGGCGGAACTCGCCGACATCGGCCTGCGCGCGCTGCAGGCCTTTCAACTGGTCGCGGGTGGCCTTCAGGGTCTGCGCAAGCCGGGAGGAACCCGAGGCAGCGTCCCGCATCGGTCGGGTGAGCCGGTCGGCGCCTTCCATGAGCACCCGGATGCGCAGATTCCTGTCAGCCACTTATCGTTTCCCGCGTTTGGGTGAGGTATCGGCAGATCCGGCGCGCTTCTCGGCCTTCGCGCGCCAGATCATCAGTTCGGCGATCGGCCACCCGTCCATCTCGGACGGCGGCCAGCTGAAGACGCTGGCGATGTCCGCCATGGCGTCGGTTACGTCTGCTGGGAGAGACCCTGCTTCGCGCCCTTCGGCAGCAAAAAATCCATAACCTCGCTGCCCAGCTGGGTGAGGTCGGCGGGATCGAGGTTCGCGATATCCTGCTTGGACAGCATGGGATCGGTGATGCGCGGCAGCAGCGTTTCGAGCGCGCCGTATTCGAGATTGAGCAGGCCGGACAGTGAAAGGCCGCGCAGCGAGCCGGACTTGGGCTTGCGGACGAGAACAGTCTCGATCGTGGTTTCTCCGCGCGTGAACGGCGCGTCGAGCGTGACGGTGCGAACTTCCGGGGCGGCAGCGGTGGCAATGGCAGTCGATGCGGCCAGCGCGGCTTTGGTCTGGGTCATTGGTGATCTCCGGGTGTCATGGAGGAAAAGGGGGCGGCCCGGCGCGCGGCCGGGCCAAGGGATCAGAACATGCCGAGGGCGTTGCGGCGCGCAGCGAGCAGATCGATGCCGTTGACGATTTCGACCATATTGATCGGGTCGATTTCGATCTCGGTGCGGCCATTCCAGACCAGCTTGTAGTAGGCGACGGCCATGGTGGCCTTGAAGTCGCCGACCTCGCCGGTTTCCTGATCGCCGAACTCGATTTCCGAGAACCGGCCGCGCAGGATCACTTCCACGGTATCGATTTCGGCGGTGTCGTCGCGCTGGTAGTTCCCGGCGAAGCGCATGTAGACGCCGTCCACCGTGGGCGTGCCCCACTGGCGGATGATGTCGCGCATCGGCCCGGCAAACGTCATGGATGCCTCCATGGCCTCCTGCCCCATGTCGAGCGACACAGCGCCGCTCATGCCCGCGCCGCGATACTCCTCCATCTTGCGGGTGAGGTTGGGCAGGCCGACCGTCTTGGCATCGCCCTGGTAGTCATTGCCTTCGTTGAACAGCATCTGGTCCTTCAGGACGCGGGGAAATCCCATGGTGGGCTCCTATGATCGAGGTGGGAGAGAGGGCGGCCGGATCAGGCCGCTTCGGCCAGCTGGTTCGCGAAGTCCGCGAAGTAGCTGTCCGTGATGCGCTGGTTGAAGCCGAGGTCTTCGAGCGGCGGCGGCACGGTGTAGTCGTAGTCGATCCGCAGCTTGCCCGCCTTGAGGCTGGCGGTGCTGTTGTTCGCCTCGTCGTATTTCGCGTTGAAGCCCAGCACGATGCCCTGCGCCTTCAGTTGGCGGCCGAAGCCGTTGATGGTCTCGACGATGTCCTTCACCAGCGCCGGGGTCAGCGGCTTGTCGATCGCCCAGAGCATGCCCGCGACCACGGTGTCGGCGAGCAGCTGGGCGACACGCACGGTGCTTTCGAACTCGAACAGTGGATCATCCGAGCAGGTGCGGTTGCCCCAGAAGCGGAAGCCGTCATCGGTGCGGACCAGCGCGGTGACCTCGGAAGCGTTGAGGAGGTTCGCTTCGCTGGTGTCGTCCTCGATATCCCAGCGAATGGGCTGGCTGACGCCGACGACGCCGCTGACGGCGATGTTCGAGAGCGTCTTGTGCGCGCCGGTCTGGGTATCGATCAGCGCGCGCAGGCCCATGG
This sequence comes from Novosphingobium sp. TCA1, assembly GCF_009811895.1. Lineage (NCBI taxonomy): Bacteria > Pseudomonadati > Pseudomonadota > Alphaproteobacteria > Sphingomonadales > Sphingomonadaceae > Novosphingobium > Novosphingobium sp. TCA1. The sequence continues at coordinate 60,514 of NZ_BLJH01000019.1, forward strand.
CGTAGGCGGCGGCATAGCCGGTGACGTTGGTGCTGGTTGCGGTGTCGAACAGGAGGAAGTCCGGCATCAGCAGCATCAGCTCGCGCGCGGAGAAGTTGGCGCGGTAGAGCAGGGCAGATGCGACGGTGTCGCCGATCGCGCGGGCATAGGCGAAGCCGCGCAGCTTCTTGGCAATGGCGACCAGCGCCGTGGTGACCGCCTGCGTTTCGAGGCCGGGGGTGCCAAGGATCTTGGGCTTCACGCCCAGCTGCGACTTCGCATCGAGCAGGGCCTGCATGCCCGTCTTCTTGCCCTCGGCCGTGGTGGTGCCGATGACGTTGCTGGCGGTCTCGGCGTCATCGGCGCCTTCCTCCACCCGCACAACGACCACGACGGCGCGGGTCTGGTCGGCGATGGCGCGCAGGGACTTGGCCAGTGTGCCGTCCGTGCCTGCCTTGCCGATCGCGGTCTCGATGTCGGTGACGAGCGCCGGGGTGTCGAGTGGGAACGTGGTGGCGTCGGCATCGGTGCCGGTGGCGACCAGACCGATGATGGACGTGGAAACAGCGGTGAGCGTGCGGGCGCCGTCGCTGATCTCGGTGAGGGTAATGCCGTGCTTGAAGGCCATGAACAGGATCCTTGGTTAGAGAGTGACGGGCACGAGGAGACGGGAGCGGGCGTTCGACGCTGTGTCGGTGCGCCGGGTGTCGAGGACGACGACGGCAGAGCCGGGCGAGGTACCGGCCTTCAGGCCGACCTGATCCAGGCGGATGCGATCCTCCCAGCGCGTGAGGGCGATCACGGTGGCCGCGTAGACCCGCAGGATGTTGGCGCGGGTCATGGGCTTGTCGATCAGGTCAGGCACCAGCGAGCCGAACTCGCGGCGGCCGACGCACGAGCCGATGCGGGTGCGCAGGATGACCTTCGCCGACTGGCGGATATCGTCGTCGCCCTCGATCAGTTCGCCCGTGGTTTCGTCCATGGCAGCCATCAGACGGGTGTTCCTGTCTGAGGCGACCCGGCGGGGTGCTTGTGGCCATTGAGGCTGATACCGCCGCCGACGACGTCTTCCGACGCTTCGGCCTTGCCCTCGATCAAGACGTTGCCCTTGATTGCGACGTCGCCCTCGATCGTCACGCCACCCGGCGCCGTCAATGCGGCAGTGCCGCCTTCCGGCAGGGTGACGGTGAGCGCATGGGAGGTGTGGTTGTAGGAAATGACCGCGCCATCGGGGAATTCGAGTTCGAAGACGTCGGGATCCGACGTGCTCGGCGAATTGGCGTCCGAGTAGATGCCAGGCAGCACGATGCCGTTATCGACGTCGCCCTCGGGGCACAGGACGGCGCACTGTTCGCCCGCCGAGGGCGGGCACCAGAGCTTCACGCGCCCGGCGAGCAGGGCGACCCACGGCAGATCGCCGGTTTCGAGATCGCCCAGCTGGACGGTGCAGGTGCGCGCGGCATGGTCGATGGACGCGACAGTGCCCACCTGAATGACCTCGCCGGTCAGCTGCTCATGGTCGTTGGATTGCGCCATGGTGCGACCATGGCGTGGGACGGATTATCTTTCGCGGGTCGGCATTTGGTCAGGCGGTAGTCCAAATGGAGGGGATTCGCAGTCGCCAGCCAGATACCATTTGGGAAATCGACGTTCGATCGATACGAAGGCAGGCATTAGCTTAGGATGCCAGTGATGTCTCTGAAATTGAGGCAAGAAACCGTTGATCGGTTGAAGCCAATTTTCGCCAGCTGTTTCGAAAAAATCACTGTAACGGGTGATTGCATTGCCAGCCTCGATGATGCCTTTGGTATCATATACGATGCTGAGGAACTGCTGCCTAAAACTGGACCACGTAGAGACGATATTCTCAAGTATATTGGCGGTCGGAGCCTTTTGAAATTCACGTCATGGTTTGCAGATAATTTGCTCCGTGGACGCACATACGATCGAGACGCACAAAGGAAGCCTCTTTTAGAAGTGGTGGGATCAGATAGCGCAGAAACATTAGCAACAAAAGCGCTCGAAGCCTATCAATCTCTTCCGTGGGACTATTGGGCGAGTGTAGTACTTCCGAAACCTCTTGCCGACTTTTTTACTCAGCTGGGTGAGGTCACAGAAGTAGGTGACGGCATTCGCGTGATCTGCGATCCAGACGAGATCGAGCGTACAGTGCCGGTTGATCTGGTTTTCACGGGTGTTGGTGGTCTATTCGGTCTGTTTAATCCACCTAAACCCTCCGCAGTTTTGCAAGTTCGAGCGAGGGGGCTATTGGTTGAGAACGCCAAAACGGAAGCTCTGGAAGATTTAATCAGCTTGGTAAAAGCTTTTTTTGGTCTTTCCATTGCATTAGGATTATTCAGAGTTGAACAAAGGTCAGAAATATTTCCCGCTCAACGCGAGATTTATTTCCTCTTATGCGAAAATGAAGGGGTGGCGGGCGGTAGGCAAAAGTTTACGGAGCGTGATTCATCAGGCATATCTCGCATAGTGCCCAATGAAAAAAGCCGTAGATACGAGTATATAGCGCCTGAGTTGAAAGCCGTATTTTCAGATGTTGCCGAAAATCAGAAACTTCTCCGAGCTTGTGAGTGGCTATTTAACGCTCACATCGGCGACGACTCCATGCTTCAATTTGTACAGGCTACGGTCGTTTTGGAAGTTGTCTTAGGAGATAAGGACACTTCCGAAGAGATTGGTCTAGGCGCTCTTCTGGCCAATCGCTGTGCATATATGATCGGGAAGACTGCTACCGAGCGCGCGAAGATTTTAAGAGATTTCAAAGCGCTTTACGCAGTGCGATCAAGGATCGTGCATTCGGGCAAGCATCGCTTAACCGATGAAGAGGAAATAAAGCTCTTCCAGATGTTGTGGATCGGGCGCAGAGTTATTCAGGCTGAAGTTGATCTTATTGTGAGGGATCGAGGGAGCGAAGTTACTCGAAGGATCGCAGAGGTATTGAGCGGGGATGCATGAACACTCGAAGCCAGCCCCGCTCTCATTTCAGATTTTTTCCATCATGCCTGCTGAGTAAATCAGTCGTCGTTGTCGGCCAGGGCAAAATTGCTGATCAGCACTTCGCGCGCCGGTCGTGATGCCGCGCCGATGGTGTACGTCGTGTCGATCGGCGCGACGATGAAGCGGCCGAACGTCTCGCGCACCCCCTCGTTGTCGTTGAGCGACATCAGGAACTTGCCCTTGATGCCCGCCAGTTGTTCGGCAAGCGCGGCGAAGTCCTCGCGGGTGAAAACGTCGGGGCCGTAGTCCTTCTCGCAGGCCCAGTAGGGCGGATCGAGGTAGAACAGGGCGCCGTCGCGGTCGTACCGGCGGATGAAGTCGCTGTAGGGCAGGCGCTCGATCACTACGGATTGCAGGCGATCGTGGATGTCGGCGAGCATCGGCTCGATCTTGCTGACGTCGAACCGGGCCGGGCTGGATGCATCCACGCCAAAGGTGCGGCCGGATACCTTGCCGCCGAATGCCAGGCGCTGGAGGTAGAGGAAGCGCACGGCGCGCTGCAGGTCCGTCAGCCGTTCGGGATCCTGACCGAGCAACCGCTCGAACTCGGCCCTGCTGGTGACGCGGAAGCGCAGCATGTCGACGAGGTAGGGATAGTGCTCGGCCAAGCAGCGGAACAGGCCCACGACGTCACCGGAAATATCGTTGACCGCTTCGGCCTTCGGGCGCCGGGTGCGGCGCAGGAAGATGCCGCCCATGCCCACGAAAGGCTCGGCGTAGCTGGTGTGCGGGGTGCGATCGAGAATGGCGCAGATGCGCTTGGAAAGGTTCCGTTTTCCGCCGATGTAACCGGCCGGGGGAGAAACGGGGCGAACGAGAACAAAAGGGGTAGACATGTAGTGTTTCCTGCACGATGTCCCTTCCGCGCCTGAGACGCGGAAGGGTGCTCGAAGGGGCAGGCGCGCTGCCCGGAGAGTGCGAGTGCAGGCTCGCTGGTTTCGAGATGCGGGAACATCCGAGACCCCCTTCCGTAAAGGGGGAATTGGGCGGCGTGAAGGGCCGCCAATCACTTACTCAGTCGTAGCGGAATCCGCGGTTTGCGTCGCGGCTTCTTCCACAACTGGCACGGTCAGGACGCCGAGGCCGATCTTGTGAGCGACGCCGCGCGCCACTTCGTCCACGCGGGACTTCGTCGCGGCTTTGTCGTAAGCCCCGTCGTCGTTCAGGACGGCGTTCACCGAGCGCTCGTGCTTGATGTCACCGCTGGTGAAGGTGACGGGCACGGAGCGGGTCTTGGCATCGAAAGCGCCGATCTTGATCTTCAGGTCGGACATTGAATTTCCTTTCAGGCGGGAGCGTTCGGCCAGGTGACGGCGGCCGGATCGAGGTTAGTTTCGGGAAGATCGCGGAGCGCCTGCCGGTACAGCCGCCATTCTTCGCGCTGGGTGGCGGAAAGCGGGCTGTCCGGCACCTGCGTGAAGTCGCTGGCAGCAAGGAGACGATCGCGCTGCGTTCGGATCTGGCGTAGCAACTCGGCGGTGGCTGGTGGCGGAAGCGGCAACGCAATCGGGTCGCCGTTTTCGTCTGCTGCGATCATGGAGCCAGAGGAAGCCGCCGCGATCAGGCTCGCGTGGGTCTCAGGGGCGATCGGCCGGGCATCTTGCGGCATGGCGCCGTGAATGGTGTCGTCGAGAAAGCCGCCTGCGGAGGCGCTGTAGTAGAGCGTCACGCGAAAATCTCCTTAATTGCCGAGCGCGAACCACCAGGCGGTGGCTTGGGGAGCCGCGTTCCAGAAGCTGGCTCCCAGTCTGGTCACGCTGTAGGGCAGCGGGCAGTTGGCCTGCGCATCGCCGTTGCCAACTTCGGTGGCTACGCCCGAGTGGATGTGGAAACAGGCGTTCGGGAACTGGATCGGGAAGGTCAGCGAGCCATAGGAATTGTTGCCGCAGGTGATCGTGCCCCACTGCATGATGAGGCCGTTCGGAAGCCGCGTGTAGCCGGTCGCGGCCAAGCTGCCCGAGGGCAGGATATCTTGAAGCTGCCAGCCATCGAGCAGATCGGCATCGAGGCCGGAGCCAGAACCGTCATTTCCCGAATGCCAGATTGGCAGACCGCCATAGCGCAACGTAGAATCGCCTGCGTTGCAGCCCAGCGCCCAACCCGAGGTTCCGAAAACGGCAAAACCGGCGTTAAAGTCTTGCTGCCCACGAATGCCGATGCCGTTGGTGTAATTGACGTCCCCGATCCAGGCATCGTCACCGATCGAGATAGCCAGCCCGTCGCCATTAGCGCGCGCACGGAAGCGAACGGCATTGACCTCGCCATTGCCCCAATAGTTGCCGCCTTCGTCGATCGTGGCGATATTGGCGTTGGAATTGTTCTGCCAGATGAACGTCCCGACCACTCGGGCATAGGTCGAGCCACTCGCGGTGAAATGAAAGCGGCTGACGCCCTCTTCCGACCGGACCCAATCGTTCACGTAGTTGCGCATAAACTGCGAGCCGTGCAGGCCGTCCAGCATATCGCTGTCCATCCCGGAACCGGCGCCGTCATTGACGAGAGACCAGACCGTGCCGCCGTTCAGCGTCATCGCCCCACTCACGGCCATGCCGCCCGAGAAATCCTGTCCGTTGGCCGAGCCGAGCCGTCCATTCGCCAGGTTGATCTGGAAGGGGCGTAGCTCGTTCCAGACATCGGTGACACCAGTCCCGGCCGCGCTCAACAGGATGTAGTAATTGCTGCCGTCATTGCGGTGGATCGCGGTGGGGTAGTTGCCGGAGCCATTCTTCAGGAGAAGCCCGTTCTGATAGGTGGCCTTGATCGACCCGGTGAATGATAGCGAGCCGTCCAGCAACGCATAAGCGTTGCCCTGCCTGCCATCGAGAAGGTCCGCGTCGAGACCGGAGCCTGCGCCGTCGTTGCCGGTGTGCCAGAACTCAAAGGACGCAGCGCCCGCCGACCAACCGCCGAACTTGAACTTGTTGTCGGTATCGAGGCCGAAGAAGGTGGCGTAGGAGTTGGGACGGTGGAAGGTCATTACCGCCGCGCCGGTGCCATTGCCCCGGATCTCTAGCGGGGTGCCGGTCGAGCCGGTTCGGGCACCGATCGCCGAGTTATCCGCGAGCAGATAGCTGATCTGGCTGGTGACCGTGTCGCCGCCCTTGTTGATGGGCGTGTAACCGAGGCGGGCGATAACGTTCGAGTAATAGCTGCCGTCCTGACCGTCGAGCAGGTCCGCATCAAGGCCGGAGCCGGCACCGTCATTCGATGCCGTCCACATGCCGGTGAGGTGGCCGTCGAACACGAAATTGCCGAGATCGGTCGAATCGACCGTGGCCTTGAGACGGTTGGCGGCGCTCCACCCGATCTTTACGGAGTTGGTCAGCTGCGCATTGCCGGTGCCCTGTTGCACCGGCCAGAAACCAAGGCGCGCAGGAATATTGGCGTAGAAGCTGCTCTGTTGGCCGTCGAGCAGATCGGCATCGAGGCCCGAGCCCGCACCGTCGTTGCCGGGATGCCAGATACCGGCGTTGTTCGCGCCGAAGCGCGCGTCGAGCCAGGCGGCGACAGCGTCCTTCACCATCTTGGCGGCGGGAACACGCGCGGCATCGAGCCCGGAAATCGTTTCGGTGAGCGTCGCCAGTTCAACAACGCCCTGGACTTCCGTGGTCGCGGGCGGGTTGAGGAAGTTCGTGTCACCGAACGTCAGCTGGCTCGCGGCGATGTCGGCGAACTGGACGTCGATCGCGAGCAGCATGATTGCCTGCGAAGACTTTTCGAGGATCGGATCGGCCTGGCCGTAGATTGCGAACAGGGTGCCGTCGGCGAGGTAGAGCGCGAAGCTGCGCACGGTGTAGACCGAGGAGCCTTCATCCCGGACGATCAGGTGAATGGTATCGTCTGCCACGACGTCGCCGGAGATGGTCGCGATGCGCTTGCTTTCTCCCGGCAGCGCGGCTGCGGCCGGGGAGGGGACGACGACGCTTCCGGACACGCCGACCTGCGCGATCGTCACAGCTGCGGTGCCAGTGTTCTTCGCATTCACCAGAGCGGCGCGCCCGGCGTTCGTGACGGTAATCGTGAGGGCCATGGGTGCTCCGGTCAGGCCGCCGGTGCCGTACAGGACAGGCGGGCGAAGAGGGTGGGACGGACGGTCGCGATCAGGCCGACATCGGCTTCGACGTTGACGCCTTGCGTGAAGGTGAAGTGGCTGCGCACCGGCTTGGCGCGGCTGACCTCGGCAATGACCTGATCGACGAAGGCGGCGCTGGCGGGGGCGCCCTTCTGTTCGAGGTTCAGCACGAGGTCGAATGTATGCGGGACGCCCTTCGGCTCCATCTGCCACCATTCGCGCAGCGCGACGGATCCGCCGAAGCTCTGGACCACGGCGCGTACTGATGCCGCCGTGCCCTTGCGGCGCGCGATCGGGATCGCCTGGCGAACGCGCTCGCGGCGGATCGCTTCGGACCAGTCGGATGACCAGTTGTCGAGCGAGCGTTCCCACGCCAGCCACGGCAGGAACTGCAGTGGGCTTTCGTCGGCGGACTTCACCGCACGGACGAGCACCGGAATGTCGAGCATCTCTGAGCCGACCCGTTCGAGGGCCTTCTGCAATGCCGTGGAGCCGGGCGGCAGGAGGGAGGCGAAGGTCATTCGTCAACACCTGCGTAGGTGACGTCGATCTTGGTGCAGAACGGCGCCTGCGTACGTGAGACAATGATATCGGCGGCGGGCTGGGTCAGCTGGACATTCTGGACGCCTTCGACGTGCAGGGCCGCGTGAAGGCCGGACAGGGTGATGTCGCGGCCGAGCCGGTGGCTCTCGTCGGCATAGGCCTGCGCGCTCGCAAGCGCGGCATCCATGACCACGCCGCCGTCCGGTCCGGAGAACGTCTTGATCGTGCCTTCGATGCTGTAAGGCACGATTTCGGCAGACTGCGTGATGACATGGTCGGTCAGCGGACGGATGTCCTCGCTGGACAGGTATTCGCCGACGTCCCCGATAAGATCCGCGCTTGCGGCGCCGCTATCGACGCGGGACAGGAGCGAGACGATGACTTCGCCCGGCCAGATCGCGCCGTCGAGCGCGCTTGTCATCGCCGTCACTAGCGCATTGCTCGCCGCGTTGGCCTGCAGGACGCCCAGCACGATCGCGCGGATGTCGTCCGGCGCGGGGCTGGTGGCGCTGGCATCGAGCACGTCGGAGTGGGCCGAAAGCGCATGGTAGATGTAGGCGCCCTCGGGACCGGCGACGGAGTAGCCCTCGGGTGCCAGGACGATGCGGCGGCGGAACTCGGTATCACTCTCCATCACGGCAGGAATGCCGAGCACGTCGTCGGCGGGGGTGATGGTGCGTCGGACCACGCCGAAACCGGCGGCGAGGTTGTCGAGATCATTGTCTACGGCATAGGCGACCATCACGGCGCGGACCGCCTCGTTGAGCCGCTGCAGAAGCAGCTGGACCTCGTAGGCGAAGACCTGAAGGACGCGGGTCGACGGGTTGCTTTCGCGGCCGTCGAAATCGACGCCTTCTTCCGCCATGAGCACTTTCATGCGCGCAAGCGCCCGCGCGAAGAGGGTCTCGAAATCGAGTTCCTCGACAGCGTCAGGCAGCGGAATGCGCGACAGGTCTACTGCGGTGAAGGTTGCATCGGCCATGCCGCCCATGTCGCGGCAGACATGGGGACAGCGCTACCGTGCTGCATTTGGCTGGGCGGCAGTCCAAATGCCCTTTAAGACTTATGCGAGAGACCTAATTCAGGGAAGCGCCTGAAGCGCTGCATATGCTTGGACTACGGCAGCGATGGCGCCGACAACCGCTGCAGATGCGATAAGGAAAGCTCCGACCCGCTGCCCCCAAGTCAGCGACAGAGAGCGCTTGATTTCGATGGGCTGGCCGTTCCAGAACAAGTTCCCTTTCTCATCGACGCCAAGAAGATCGATCCGATCGATCCCAATGCTCCAAACGTCTTCAGGCCAACCGTTTTCATACGAGTACCGTTCGCGGTTTGGCTTGCGGGCAGCTGTTCGATTAGGATTCTGCAGTGATTTGACCAACTCATCCATCTCTGAGAAATCGGGTATATCGGTCGATTTCATCTGCAAGTCCTGATTTCGGGCGCAACGAGGCATTTCTTAAAGCTGGCTTGCCACATGTTTGTAAAGCGCGTCGAGCATCTGGTCTCGATCAGCCTCGGTAAGACCGAGCAGCTCGCGCTTCGGATAAAGCACGGCCTTTGCGCGCAGCGACGGTTTGTCCCGCAGACCGTACTGGTGGACGCTGGCGATCTGGGCGACTTTGCCGGTGAAGCCGACCCACACACCCTGATCGTCTACGCCACTGCGCAAGAATCGCGCGGTGGCCAGGCGACGGAACATCGTGCGGCGGCGGATGCGGGTAGGGCGCTTGCGGGCGGCGCTGCCACCGCGATGCTCTTCGGGCACCGGGAGCCATTTCACGATCTTGTCCCGCTCGAATGAGCGGATAGCACCGGCCTCGATGTCGAAGCCGGTCAGCATATGCCCTGTGCCCCATGTGAAGCTCTTCATCAGGACGCGGCGCGGTTCGCCGCCGCCGCCCGCCGGATACAGAAAGCAGGCCGGGCCGCGTCCCGGCTGCGCGGGCGTCCGCTCCTGGCGCGCTTCGAACGTGCTGCCGTCCGGCTGCTGCTGGGCGGCAATGCGGCGGCGCTGGCTGGCAGCAAGGTCGCGGCCCATGCGGCGCATCAGACCGCGCTGCTCGGCCGCCGACAAGTTGCGTAGGATCGCGCCTGCTACCCGCTCCAGTTCGGCGAGATCTTCGCTCACGCGGCGGGCGGCACGACAGGGGTGAGCACGGCTTCAGGATCCACGGTCTCCACCAGCAGATCGGTGTTGCCAAAGCCTTGCAGGAAAGAGGCGTGAATGCCCGCGAAGCTGTCTGGGAACTTGGGTTCGGGAATGTGCTCGACGTCGTAGCCGCTGCCGTCCGGCCGGGGAATCACGAGCACCGGCTCGGTCAGGTCGATCGCGATCTCGATGTCGAACTTCTCGGTGTCGAGCGGCTGCGCCTCAAAACCGAAAGGCTGGCTATCGGCACGCTGCAGCAGCTGCGGCTGTTCCTTCTCGATCCATGCCAGGATCGGGACCATCAGCGTATCGGGATCGGCTGCGAAGTCGAAGATCGTGACCTTGAGCGCATAGCTGTAGGAGAACGACAGCGTCTTCGATCGGCGGGCGTTAATCTGGCCCGCGTCGATGTAGATGCTGAGGTTCTCCGGGTTCTTTTTCAGGTCCGGCAGGTAGGCGGTGAGCCAACGGCGCAGGTCATTTGCCTTGCGCATCGGTGCCTCCGGCGTCAGGCGTCAGCATGGTGCGAACCTGCCCTTGCAGTTCGATGTAGGCCGCACGGATCTGCCCGGCGACGTCGTAGAGCGCAGTGAGGCTGGAATGCGCGTCGGCGCCGGTCATCTCGCCGGTGCTACTGCGCTGCACCTTGGGCAGTTCCGGCGGCGGCGCCAGCAGGGCGGGCGATACCCTTGCCGTTTGCGACGTCGGCTGCACGGTCGAGCAGGCTGACGCCATCAGCATCAACGCACACATTGCGATACACCGGCCGGTCAATGACCTTCTGGCTTTCATGGTAGATTTCCCTGACGTTGCTCTGGCGGGCGTATTCGGCGGCCTGGCTGCGCTCGGTGGAGGCGTCGATCTGGCGTTGCAGCCGATCGCGCTCGGCGCGGGCGGCATCGTCCGCGCGCTTCTGGGCGGCCTGTTCCTGCGCGGCGCCGACGCTGGTGCCGTAGAAGAAACCGCCAATGCCGGCAGCGCTCGCGGTGAGCGCCCCGGCAAGGACGACGTGGGAGAGGCCGAGGGTCACGCCCAGCGGCCCCGGATCAGCGCGGCCTGAATCTTGTCCGCGATCGTAGCGATGTCGGCGGCTCGATCGGTGCCGTTGATGATGCGGCGGGCCTGTACGAACTGCTCGTGCGTCCCGATGTTGGAGACGTGACGGCTGAGACTGCGGCCGGTGAAGGCGCCGTCTTCCATGCCCTTGATGAGGATCCGCACCGACAGGACCGGATCGAGGGCGAGATCGAAATTCCTGAGCAGGGCGCCGTTGAGGCCGAGCGCGCCGTCCGCCCACTCGTAATTGCGGTCCCACGTCAGCTGGACGAGGCCGCGACCGTACTGCGGCTGACCGTACTTGCCGGGGGCGGCGTAGGGTTTGCCCTTGCCGAGGCCCCATTCGCGCTGGGGCTCGAACCGGGCCTCATGCCAGGCGGTGGCGAGGGCATAGGCCAGCCAGCCCACTGGCCACGCGGCAGCGGATGCCATGATGGCGTTGACGATGTTGACCTGCTTCTGATCGAGGCCGCCGGTGATTGAGCGGAGTGAGGCGAAGAAGGCGGCAGGGTTGGCGAGCGCGCGGCGCGGCTTGGCGGTCATGGATCAGTCCTTCTTGGGGAGGAAGCGGTCAGCGAGGCGGGCCGGGAGGCTGGCGAGGGTGTCGATCGCGGCCTTGGCCACCTTGGGCGTCGCGTCGTAGGCGAGCAGGGCGATGCCGAAGCCGATCGATTGCGCGACGAGGCCGTCCCATCCGGTCGAGAAGACGATCGCCAGCGTAGCGTAATAGCTGACCGTCGAGCCGACTGCCCATTGGACGAAGCGCTGGCGGTAGGAGAGGCCGGGCTTCCATGCCTGGGCGACGGCTGAGCCGAGCAGCGAGGGCGAAAGCGATCCAAGAAATTCGGCCGCGGTTTCGAGAATGGGGCGCAGTTCCATGTGTCAGCTCCAAAGCTGGATGAGGGGCAGCACGCGGTTCGCGCTGGTGGAGGTGGTCGCAGTCGCCGGGATCAGGACGACGGTGCCGAGCGGCAGCACCTTCCCGCTGTCGGCAAGGCCGGGGTTGGCATCGAGCACGCGCGTCAGTTCCCCCGGCCCCAGCCCGGCTTCGCGCCAGAGCAGCTGGTCGAGCGTGTCGCCCTGTTTGGACCGGAGGCGCTGCGCGGCGGCCATCAGATCAGGTCCACCGTGGTCCGTGATGTGCCGAGGATGTCGCGCACGGCATGCAGGGCATCGCGGCGCAGTTCCCCGATCGAGGGCGTGAGATCGTCCGCCTGGTTTCCGCCCGCGCTGGTGGTGTCGAAGTCGCGGTAGCGCTCGACCAGTTCGGCCTTCGCATAGAGCGAGACGGCGCGGTGGTAGCGGATCAGTTGCTGGCTCTGGCCGTCCAGTTGCGGCGACGGAACGTCCGCGAGCGTCGCATGCCCGGCGGCGATCGACCGGGCCGCAAAGGCGCGCAAGTCGTATTCCACCGACATGATGGCGCCGAGGATCGCCGCCCGCAGCCGGGGCGTGGTGACGTTTGCGGAGATGCGGGCATCCGCGCGGACAGCGGCGGGGGCGATGTCGGGGAAGAAGCCGTCGTTGGCGATGACGCCTTCGTCGGCGGGCGGAGCCTCGATCGCGTCGCCCAGTGGGTTGGCGATAAACGTCATCAGGTGGCCATGGCGGTGCTGGCGAGCAGCTTAAGGCACCAGAGGGCAAAGCCGCCGCAGACTGCCGCCAAGATTACATTCACGGCGATGACGAGGACGATAGGGAAGCCCCATGCCTTCGATTCGAAAGGACGAACATTCGGGATTAGAAGCAATGCGCCGAGTGCAATCACACGGAAAACCGCCTCGATTGCGGACTTTGCCCAGCAGCAGAATGCCAGCGCATAGACGACGAGCAGGAAAAGGGTCCAGGCAGTGATATCGGGCATGCGAGCCTCCATTTCGGCCGCCCGGCTAACAGGGGTGGGGATCGGGTCAGCTGGCGGCCCTATGGCTCGAAAGCCTCCCGCAGCGCGCGATCCGCCCCTGAGCGCCGGGGGCGAGCTTGTTACGCGGCAGGATTGCCGCCGGTGTCTGTGGTGGGCGCGGCGGCGCTGACGGCAGTCAGCAGCTTTTCCGCGCGCTTGACGCGATCCTTCACGCCGATGCGATCAAAAAGGCGCTGGGCCTCGCGAAGGTTGATCAGCGCGCTTTCCAGAGGGGCCTGGCTGGATTCCGCAGGCGTGTCCTCGGCCTTGCGCAGCTGCTCGATGCCGATGGCCTTGAGCAACTTCGCGCGGACCTGATCGTGGATGTCGAGACCGATGGTCAGGTTGTCGGCGGTGTCGAGCACGGACAGCGGGAAAGCCTTGCCGGTGTTCTGGACCTTCAGGGCGGCGTCGGCGATCTCTTCGACGAGGATCGTCGCGACGTCGCGCTCGTAGCGCTTGGGCATTGCCACATGGTGGCGCAGCAGGAATTCCCCGATGGCGAGGGCGTCATCATAGGCGCCGACGTCGATAGACCAGACCATGCAGGTGGGGACGACATCAGCGGCGATACCGGTGCCGACGCCTGCATCAGCGCTCAGCACGCCAACGATCCACGCGTTGTACTGCGGCAGCATTTCGCGCTTCGCCTTGATCTTCAAGTCGATCGACTTGATTTCCTTCAGGCGGCGCAGATCGTGCGTCAGGCGCAGTGAAATCTCGGCGGCGGCCCGGTCGGCGGGCGATGCCTTGCCCCCCGCTGCCGAAGGAAGAGCGGCAGCGGGGGAGGCGACCGCCCCCGTGACAGGTGCGGTTGCTGCGGTGATGGTCTGGGCAGCGAGTACGCGATCACGCTTAAGACGAGCGAGGCTCATGGTGATATCCTGTGACGGGAGCGGCTACGGGAGGGCGAAACCGGCCGGTCAGGCGGGCTTCTTGGCCATCTTGATATTCTCGACGAGGGCGCAGCGACCGTAGTCTTCCACCACGTAGTCCTCGTTGACGGACTCGTAGTTCTCGATCTGGTCGAGTGCCGGCTCATCCTTGATCTGGCGGCGGCGGGTCTCTTCCTGAACGTAGATCGCGAGGTTATCGAGGCTGGTGATCAGCAGCGAAGTCTCGGGGAAGAACGGCACGATGACGGCGCGCTTGCCCGCCATCTGCTTGGGCAGGGTCAGGATGCGATGCGCCGCTTCGCGTTCGGTCGCGGTGTCACCGGCGGCCTGCAGCAGGTTCAGGTACTTGTCCTTCACCAGCGCCCAGCCCACGACGACGACAAGGTCGGTATCGCTGCGGTGCCAGGGGTCGAGCAGATCGAGCGCGTCGAAGGCGACCGCGTCGAGGTTGGCGTAGTCGGCCTTGGCGGTGTCGGCGTTGGTGACCTCGCCGTCGATTACTTCAACGACATCGACCCCCGCCGCGACGTAGATCGCCTTGTCGGCACCGGCGGTCAGGGCACCGTCATCGAGGACGCGCTCTTCGGCATGGGTGCGGATCTTGTGCAGCCAGCCCTCGTTGACGTCCTGCAGCAGCGGGTTCGCGGCGCGGTCGGTCTGCGCGGCGGCCGAGGTGCCGTTGAAACCGATCATGATGCGGTCACGGCCCTGCTGCTTCAGGATCACGTCGCGCAGGAGGGTCTGGAATTCCGGCTTGTGGCGCCAGGCGTCGAGCTTGGCATAGGGAATGGCGTGGTCGAAGTTGGTCTGGCGGCAGTTGTAACCGCCGTCGTCCGTGGTGTCGGTCGGATCGCCGGGGGTGCGGCGCTGACCGGCCTTGGTGTTCGTGCGCCCGGCGAGTGGGCGGGTGACGCCGACGCCGACCTTCTGGCCGGACTGGGCGGCGACCATGACGACGCTGATCTGCGTGAGGAAGTCGCTCGACTCCTGGATCTTTTCTTCCAGCTTCTGTTCGACGGCGGGAGCGACGCTGAACTTGGCGACGACATCTTCCGCTTCGATGCCGTTGATCAGCGCGATCTGGCTGACATACGACTTGTAGAGGGCACGGGTTTCTTTACGCATTTTGCGAGGCTCCTGAGAGGCGCGAGGGGCTGGGGCAGGCGGGGTGCGGGACCGATCAGCAGTCGGTCAGGTGCGCGGCATTGCCGCCGCCGCCGGTTGCCGGGGAGCGATTGAAGGTCTGGGGCTGTTCGGTCGAAGCCAGCTGGGCTTCCAGCTTGTCGAAGCGGGCGCCGAGGGCGGCGACAGCATCGTTCGACGGCTTGACAGCAGCGGCTACCTGCTCACCCATGACGGCGGCGAAGCGTTCGATGTCAGGAGCGTTGTCGTTCGCCGGTGCCGGGGTGGGGGCAGGGGGAGGGGTGGCCGGTTCCTTGGGCTTGTCCGACTTGAACAGCGTGGCGAACGCGGCGATGAAACCGGACTTGGTCGCCTCGGCAATGGTCGCGCCATCGAGTGACGGCTCGATCTCCAGCGCGGTCTCGTAAGCCGAGGTGAAAAGGTTGGGCCGGGACTGGACGGCGAACTTCAGCGGTTCGGTGCCGAGTGATGCCGGGCTATCGGTGATGGCCAGGCCGACGAGGTAGCCTTTGCCTTCGCCTGCGAAATTGGGGTGAAGCTCGCAGCTGGTGTAGAGTTTCTGACCGGCCTTGTTGAGCGCGATCAGCTGGTCATTGGCCTCGATCTCGGCAACCAGGCTGAGCAGCTTCTTCGTGGTGCCGTTGATGTCGAGTTCGACCTCTTCGGTGCGCAGCGATAGCACGGTGCCGTAAGCATTGAAGGGCTTGTCCGGGCTATACCCGGCGATGTGCTCGCAATTGATGCGCGCGGCATAGGTGGCGGGCGCGTAGCTGGCGGCAGCCTGTTCGAGCAGAGCACGCTCGATGACGCGGCCATCGACAGTGGGGCCTTCGACGGCGACGCGGAAAAACTTGCTCTTGGCCATGATCGGTCCGGTTCCTTGAGGGTGCGGCGGGTTCGGCAGCGGTGTTGTTCCGGCCAAAAGGACCGCTGGGCCGCATCTTCTCAAGGGCGTCCATTTGGTCTGGCGCTGGGCCAAATGGACAGCGGTGATTGACGGCGAAAACGGGGCGCATGGTCGCCGCCATGAGCACGAACGCAACCCTTCCCGACCCGCTGGCTTCCGCATGGAAGTTCGATCCGCGTCGCCATGCCCGCAGCCTGTACTGGCGCGGATGGGGCGTGACGCAGATCGCCGACGAGTTCGCGCTGCACGGCGTGACCAACGATCAGGACAAACCGATCCCGCGCCCGACGATCGAATCGTGGCGCCAGCGCGATAAGTGGGACGAGGCGCCGTCGATCAAGAAGATCGAAGACGGCCTTGAAATCCGGCTGCTGACGCTGATCGCGAAGGAGAAGAAGACCAGCGCAGACCTCGTCGAGATGGACGCGCTCAACCGTTCGATCGAAAGCCTCGCCCGCGTCCGGCGTTTCGAACAGCCGGGCGGCCATAGCGGTGACCTCAACGAGAAGGTCGGGAATCGCAACGCCGGGCCGCGCAAGGCGCCGAAGAAGAACCACTTCACCGAAGAGCAGGCCGAGGAACTCAAGCGCATCTTCCTCGACGGGTGCTTCGACTATCAGCTGCGCTGGTGGAAGGAGAAGGATCAGCGCACCCGCATGATCCTGAAGTCGCGCCAGATCGGCGCGACCTACTTCTTCGCCTTCGAAGCGCTGATGGACGCGATCGAGACCGGGCGTAATCAGATCTTCCTGTCAGCCTCCAAGGCGCAGGCCCACCAGTTCCGTTCCTACATCGTCAGCTTCGCCAAGCTGGTGGGCGTGTCGCTCGCAGGCGACCCGATGGTCATCACCTCGGATCTGCGCCCGCCAGAGGAGGCCGGGGCAGAACTGCACTTCCTCGGCACGAACTTCCGCACCGCGCAGGGTCGCAGCGGCAACTTCTACTTCGACGAATTCTTCTGGGTCCACTCATTCGAGGAATTGAACAAGGTCGCCTCGGGCATGGCGACGCACAAGAAGTGGCGGAAAACCTACTTCTCGACGCCGTCGACCATCGCGCATCCCGCGTACCCGTACTGGACTGGCGAGCGCCGGAACAAGCGCCGCAAGAAGGCCGACCGGATCGAGATCGACGTCAGCCATGCGGCGCTCGCCGCCGGCAGCGTCGGCCCGGATCGGGTGTGGCGCCACATCGTCAACATCCGCGATGCGGATCTCGCGGGCTGCGACCTGTTCGATATCGAGGAGCTTGAGGATGAATACGCGGCCGACGAGTTCGCGAACCTCTACATGTGCGAGTTCGTGGACGACAGCCTGTCGGCCTTCAAGTTCAATGACCTCATCGCCTGCGGCTGCGACAGCCTGGTCGAGTGGGAGGACTTCAACCCGGAGGCCGCGCGGCCCTATGGCAATCGCGCGGTCTGGGCGGGGTATGATCCGCAGTCGAGTGAGACCGGCGACAATGCGGCGCTGGTGATCGCGGCGCCGCCCCTGTCAGAGGGCGGGACGTTCCGGATCCTCGAACGCCACCCGCTGCGCGGTCAGGACTTCGAAGAGCAGGCCGCCTTCATCAAGGCCATGCTGAGCCGGTACAACTGCACATACCTGGGCGTGGACGCGACCGGCGTCGGCGCCGGTGTCTATCAGCTGCTGGCCAAGCCCGGCGCGCTGCCGGGCTGTTCCGTTGCCAAGATCGAATACTCGCTGGAAGTGAAGGCGGGCATGATCATGAAGGCGCAGAACGTGATCAGGCGCGGGCGCCTGGCGTTCGAGAGCAGCTACCTCGACATCGTCTCGGCCTTCGTGTCGATCAAAAAGACGCTGACCACCAGCGGGCGCAACGTGACCTTCAAGGCCGGGCGCGGCGGTGACGACGGCCATGCCGACATCGCGTGGGCAACCATGCACATCCTCATGAACGAGCCGCTCGACGGCAAGGAAAAGCCCAAGGGCACGATGGAGATTATCGAATGAGCAAGCGTAACCGTGCCCGCCGCATGAGCCGTCAGGAAACGGCGGAGGCATCGCCCGGCGCGATCGTCTCCGCCAACGACAACCGGGGCGGAGTGCAGGCCTTCACGTTCGGGGATCCCGAGCCGGTGCTCAGCCGGGCGACGATGCTCGACATGCTGGAATGCTATCACAACCAGCGCTGGTACGAGCCGCCGATCTCGCTGCATGGCCTTGCCCGCGCGTTCCGCGCGTCACCGCACCATTCCAGCGCGATCATACTCAAGCGTAATATGTTGGCCGCCAGCCTTGAGCCGACCCAATGGCTCAGCCGCGCTGCGTTCAAGGGCATGGCGCAAGACTATCTGGTGATGGGCAACGCCTATGCGCAGGAGGTCCGCAACCGCCTCGGTGGCCTGCTGCGGCTCGACCATGCGCTTGCCAAGTACACCCGGCGCGGTGTCGAGCCGGGGCACTTCTGGTGGGTGCCGGGGCATCAGCCCGAGGTCGAGTTCTCTCCGGGCACGGTGCACCAGCTGATCGCGCCGGACGTGAATCAGGAAATCTACGGCCTGCCCGAGTACCTGTCGGCCCTGCAATCGGCGCTGCTGAACGAAAACGCGACGCTGTTCCGCCGCCGCTACTACGAGAACGGCAGTCACGCGGGATACATCATGTACGTCACCGGCGAATTCGCCGATGGCGACGTGGACAAGATGCGCGATGCCCTGAAGCGATCGAAAGGACCGGGGAATTTCCGGAACCTGTTCGTCCACTCGCCGAACGGCAAGGACACCGGGATCCAGATCAAATCGATCGCAGAGGCGGGCGCGAAGGACGAGTTTCTCGGGATCAAGAACACGACGCGGGATGACGTGCTGGCTGCGCACCGGGTCCCGCCCCAGCTGCTGGGCATCGTGCCTGCTAATGCCGGGGGCTTCGGTGACGTGACGAAGGCAACCGATGCGTTCTTCGAGTTGGAGATCGAGCCGTTGCAGTCGGTGTTTCTCGAACTGAACGATGCCGTGGGCGCCGAGGTGGTGCGGTTCCGAGAGCGGATGAAGCCGTTGTCTTGATTATATAACCGGCCGTACCGATATCTCGTAGGCTCAACAGGAGTAGCAGCATGCCACGTTCGAAAAGTGAAATTGCCGACCTTCTCGATAACGCCCACGAAAGCCTCTTGATCATGGCCCGTCAGGTCGCAGGACCGGGAAATGAAGAAAAGGCCGAGGTCGAATTCTACACCGATGGCGAGAGCGGGTATACGCTTTCGGAGCTTGCGGCCGAGCTTCGCGCTCAGGACTGATCTCAGGCACGTAGCCTAGTCGACTTTTGAAACACATTCAGGGCGGCTCGCAGAAGCCGCCCTTTTTGGTGCCTACCCTCGAAACCGATTGATCGCGCGTTTCCATTCCCGCTCGTCTGGCATCGGCAGGCGCACAGTCGGCTCTTCGCGGCAGGTCTCGAACTTCACTGGCGCCAGCTTGCGGAATTTCGTTCGCCAACATTCGCTGCAGTAGAACCGGCCCTGCGCCTTGGCGAAGGTGGGATCCCACCCTTTGCGCTCGAAGAGATACCACAGCGCATGGGGATCGAAGACGGCCGACCGGCCGCACGCGCACGTCACCTTGATCGGATAATGCCAGGCGGCGGCCTCGAACAGCCGGGTCGGGATCCTCAGTCCATCAGCGTAGCGCACGGCATCAGCCGCGCGCCGACTGCTTCGTCAGGACGGCGGCGCAGGCAAGGGCGCCGGTCATGTAAGGCCCATCGTCCTGCTCGCCTGATCGGATCTGCCGCAGGAACTCCCGATTATCGAGGCCCCGCGTCTCCAGCGCCGTCGCCACCGCGTGGCGGATTTCCTTTATCTGTTCCATCTTCTGATCCTCCGGGGTGCTTTGCACACATCGACTCATGGTGTGAACATATAGAGAACATGCTAGGATCGCGCCACCGATTCGACAGCGAGGATTGCCATGGAACAGCTGCCCGCCACCCCGACGCTCGACGACTTGCGCCGCGAAGTCAGCAGGATAGCCGGAGGGGGTGGCTCATTTCAGGATATCACCAAAGGCCCTGATTTTCGGGCTTTCGTGCCCGCAGCGCCTGACCCGCGTCTTCGTCAGGCCGGGCGCACGGCTGCGCATGCCGAGCGCGGGGCATTTGGCCGCCGGCTGCTCATGCAGACCGGGTGCGGTGGTCTGGTCGGCGAACTGGCGAAGTGCGCCGTGGCGGATCGCGGCTTTCCAAAGGATGGCGACCCCGAGGCGGTACGGCAGCGGCTTCGCGTCGGCCAGGCAGAGGGCGACATGTTCGAAGCGGTCGATGAAGCCGAACTCGACTGGCTGAGCTATTGAGGCCCGGCTGTCGTTTTGATCCAGCGCGGATCTATCCCGCATTGCATCCGGCTTGGCCGTCTAGGATCAACCGCTGATGCTGAAACAGGCCGAGATGATCATAGTAGCGTTGCTGATGGCGGTGGCGTTTGTGACGCAGGTGGTGGGCTGGTTCGCTTGAACCAAGGCTCGCTCGTGCGATAGACGATAAGCGGCGGGTCATAGACGCGGCAGAGCGCGAAGGCTTCGTCGGGATCTCCATTGGTCCAGCGGTCCCAATGCTCTTGGGCAAGGATCGTCGGCATGCGATCGTGGACGTCGGCCATCTGCTCGCACCCGTTGACCATGACCATCGAGTAGCAGTCGCCCCACTCAGCGGTCGGTCGCCAGACGCCTGCGACCGCAAACACGTCCTGATCCGGCAGGGAGTACCATGTGCGCGTCATGGCGCCCTTGGCGCCCTCGGCTTCCGCCCAGGCGGTGACGGGGATTAGGCACCGCCGCTTGCGGAAGCTGTCCACCCAGAAACCCGTGTGCAGCTTGTCCTCGCGCGTGTTGTTGACGGGCTTGGGCTTGAGCGGCGCGCCGGTCTTCTTGCTCTTGAGTACGAGGGGGAAGCCCCAGTTCATCGCGCGGACCATGCCGTCTGCGACCACAAGGCCGAGATAGCCGGGGTAGATCTCGGCAGCGAAGTTCGGCGAGGTGTTCGAGGTCGCTCGGAACAGCCCTGCGACGGCGACGGCAGGCGCTGTCATCCGATAGAGATTGCACATGTGGGGATCCTGCGCCTCACCTGCCGCGCGGTCAATACGATGCGGCGAGGGGAGGCACCATCCCGATCGAGTAACAATATTGCGCACCGGAGACACGAAGCTGCACCCCCTCAAAGCGCGCTTAATCCCCCGCCTCGCCCGCGCACTTTTCGTGTCGGTTTTGATGCGCATTGGCAGCGCCGGAAGAATGGCGGGCTTCCTAGGCCGGGCGGCGATGAAAAGGGGCCGGGCGCTGATGCACTTTGATGCAGCTGACAGGCTGATCCAGCCACGGTCGAGGATCGAGAAAATGTTGGCTGGCCGCGTCGGCTACGGAGGGAGGGGGCGGGAAAGCGTAACATTCGTAACCACGCACTATTTTCCAGCCTGAAACCCCAGAGATTCGCCATTTTTCAGATTACATCCCCGGTGTAATCGACCGCAACCTCTCCCGCTCGAAAATGTAACACCCGCAGAAATCCTAGGGTTTTCTCTCTCCAAAAGTTACATTCTGAAAATGTAATCTCGTTACCTTGATATTACGCTTTCGGTTACGCCAAAAACGGCTGATTTCCGCCAAGGTTACGTATGTTACGTTTTTTCCGGTACCCCCCACATTGTAAGGAAAGCTGCGCGGCTATAGGCACATTGCTTAGTTCGATTCCCATAGTGACAATCGAACTCGTGGAAATCTCTCGTATGGTTCAATCTATGGTCTCTGCGCTGGCGCTACACG
Organism: Novosphingobium sp. TCA1; assembly: GCF_009811895.1. Taxonomy (NCBI): domain Bacteria; kingdom Pseudomonadati; phylum Pseudomonadota; class Alphaproteobacteria; order Sphingomonadales; family Sphingomonadaceae; genus Novosphingobium; species Novosphingobium sp. TCA1. The sequence continues at coordinate 81,956 of NZ_BLJH01000019.1, forward strand.
GAAATAGGTAAGCGTTTTCGGTGGTTGGTGGCGCTAGTTGGCGTCCTCCCGCTCCGCCATCTGTTACCCGATCTCCGACTGTAGAGGTCAAGCCCGCAAGGAGGCTTGCACTGTCCCGGATCGGCGCACCGTATTTTCGCCTCGTCGTCGATATTGGGTCGAAATCGGAGGAGCTGGCGGTTATCTCTGGGATGTGGGTAGCAGCAATCTCCGGCAGACGATTCTGGTCTCGGCTTCGGCGGGTCTTCTCTATTTCGTTCTCGCCGCGATTGCCCTGCAACTGACCAGAGGTGCGGATGGGATCGCCACGGTATGGCCCTCCAGCGGGGTTGCCGTGGCAGCGCTTTTGCTTGCCGGGGCGGGGCAGAGGGGATGGGTCCTGCTCTCCCTGGCTGCGGCCAGTTTCCTTGCCAACTTCGTCTGGAGCGGGGCGCTTGCACCGGCTTTCGGGCATACTGCCGCCAATGTGGTGGAAGCTCTGGTTGCCTACTGGATCATGCGGGATATCCAGCGGCGCAACGATTCCTTCTTCCATATCGCCGCCATCGCGCGGTTCTGTCTTGCGGCGGTTCTGGCCGCGCTGGCCAGTGCGACGATCGCGAGCCTGCTGGCAGGCGGCGGGATCGGGCACATGTTCGTGTCCTGGCTGACGACGGTTGCGCTGGGCATTCTCCTCGTCGTTCCGCTGATCATGAACTTCATGCATCCGGCCACCCACGGGCCAAGCCGGAGCGCCGGTCAACTCGGACGTACCGCTCTGGTTCTGGCGGTGGTGGCGCTGGTCGCCGGGGTGGTCTTCACCCAGTCGACTTATCCTTTGCTGTTCCTGCCCTTGCTGAGCGTGCTGCTTGCCACCTATTTCCTGGGCGCAACCGGCGCAACGTGCAGCATCCTGATCATTGCCGCGATCGGCTCCGTGGCGATCTGGCAGCACAGCGGATCGATCAGCCTGCTGAACGCGGGCACCGAAGCGGAAGTGCTGTTCTTCCAGTTCTATCTTTTCACCCTGCTGGTCTCGGCGCTGCCGCTGGCGGCCATGATCGCGATGCGCGATCGCAGCTTCGCCGAAGTGGAGCGCGGGAAGCGCTGGCTGGAGATGTCGGAAGGTATCGCCAAGGTCGGCCACTGGCGGCTCGAACTGGCCGAGCAGCGCCTGTTCTGGTCGGGGGAAGTGTTCCGCATCCACGGCCTGGAGCCCGGCCCGCAGCCCGCACTCGACATGGCGGTGAACTTCTATCACCCGGAGGATCGTCCGCTGGTGGAAGGCACTCTGGCGCAGAGCCTGGAAACGCTCCAGCCGATCGAGTTCGAAGCGCGGATCGTGCGCCAGGACGGGGATATCCGCTACGTATACAGTTGCAGCGAAGTGGAACTGCGCGAGGACGGCAAGCCTGGTGCGATCTTCGGGATATTCCAGGACGTGACCAACCGCGTGCTGGCCGCTATGGAGCTGGCCAGTGCCCGCGCCCGTGCCGAAGCGCGGGCGGACGAGGCGACCCAGCTGGCCGAGACCGATTCGCTGACCGAGATCGCCAATCGCCGCAAGGTCCTGTCCTTCCTCGACACCGAGATCGCCAAGGCCGTCGTGCTGGGCGGGCCGCTGGCGATCGCGGTGCTGGACATCGATCGCTTCAAGCAGATCAACGATCGTTTCGGCCACGCGGTGGGCGATCAGGTGATCCGCCGCGTGGCGCAAGTCTGCGCGCTGGCCACGCGCGGTTCGGATCTGGTGGGCCGGATCGGCGGCGAGGAATTCCTGATCGTCCTGCCGACTACAAGCGCCGAGATGGCCTTTGCCGTGGCCGAGCGCGTTCGCAGCGCGGTGGAGGCGATCGACTGGCAGCCGCTCGATCTCCAGCGCGTCACCGTAAGTATCGGGCTGGCCTCGCTGGGCGGTGGCATGGACCGGGAGGAACTGATGATCCGCGCGGATCGGGCGCTCTACCAGGCCAAGAACGACGGGCGGAACATGCTGCGGCAGACGGGTTGAATCCGGCAAGCCTGGATGCTTGCTGGACGGATTGTTAACCATTGCATGGCATGGGTAGCCCGCCATCGAAGCGAGCCGGATGACTTTCCCCGACGTTGATACCTTACGCCTGTGCAGCATGCTCTCGTCCAGCGCCTTCGGGTTCGTGTTCTGCGTGCTCTGGCTGCGGGACCGTGCCGCGACGCACTTCGTCTATTGGGCGCTGTCGTCTTTCGTCTACGTCGGCGTGCTCTATGCTTTCACCGTTGCACCGCGCGGATCGCTGGCGGCGTTCTCGTTAATCTATGCGGTGCTGGGGCTGACCCAGGTATTGCCCGTGGCAGGGGCTCTGGCGCTCGAAGGTGAGCGCGCATGGCGGCGCTGGATGGTGGTTCCGGTGGCGAGTGCAGTGCTGGGCCATGTGCTGCCCGCAGCGCTCGGCGCGCTGGGCTGGGCGGCGCGAAGCGAGAGCCTGCAGAGCGTCTGCGATGCGGCGGGCCTGGCGATATCGATGGGTGTTTCAGGTTACGTGCTGGCCTTTGGGCCGGGAGCGCGGCGCACGGTAGGGCGGCGCCTGGCCGGACTGGCGATGCTGGGTTACCTGCCGGGTTACATCCTCTCTATTTCCGGCGCCTTCTTCGACGTGCCGGGCAGAGACCTCGTAGCGTTGTTGGCCCTGCTTTCCGATCAGGTGCTGCTGGGCGTGCTCAATCTCGCCCTGCTGGCGATCCCGGTCGAACAGGTCCAGCGCAAGCTGCGCAATGCCGCCTTGCGCGACCCTCTGACCGGATGCTGGAACCGCGCCGGTCTGGAACAGGTCGCGGCGCGCTTCCTGTTACCGGGCGCAACGATCATCGCCATCGACGTCGACCACTTCAAGGCCATCAACGACCGGCACGGCCATGCCGCAGGAGACGAAGTGCTCGTGGCCCTTGGCCGCGAGGCCGGAGCGCTGGCCGAAGCGCATGGCGGACAGGCGGCAAGGCTGGGCGGGGACGAATTTCTGATGCTTTTGCCTGCGGGATGTTGCGATCCTTCGCTCTTCATGGCGCTTCTGCATGAAAGGCTGGAGGGCAGCGGCGCGCTTGCCGACCTCTGGAGCGTGAGCATGGGTCTGGCCGCTGTCGAGGCAGACGATCGGCGGATCGACGATGTGATCGTTCGGGCGGATCGTTCGCTCTATGAAGCCAAGGCACGTCGCTAGGTTCAGATTTAGGGCTGAGTCCAGATTCAGGGGCGCAGTACCCAACCGCCGTCGACGTGGATGGTCTGGCCGGTAATCCAGGCGCCCGCATCCGAACAGAGCAGTAGCGCGGTGCCGACCAGTTCGTCCGGCGCGCCGCGCGCCCTGAGGGCGCAGGTCATGTTGAGGAACTGGATGAAGGGCGAATCGTCGGGAACCAGCATCTTGCCCGCGTCCGACGTGACATTGCCGGGGGCGATGGCGTTGCAGGTGATGCCGTCCTTGCCGAACTGCTTCGCCAGCGTGGTCGTCAAGCCCACCAGCGCCAGCTTGGTGATGCCGTAGAGCCCGGTGGCCGGGAAAGCGCCGCCCGAGGTCTGGTTGACGATCCGCCCGCCGCCCCGCTCGCGCATCGAGGGGATCACCGCGCGGGCGCAGAGCAGTGCGCCGTTGAGGTTCACCGCGAAGGCCTTGTTCCAGGCATCGAGGCTGACCGTTTCGCAATTGTCGTAGCTGACGTCGACCATCAGCGCGGCGTTGTTGATGAGGATGTCGACACCGCCGAACGCCTCCTTCGCGGCGGCGGCCATGGCGCGCGTGGAGGCTTCGTCGGAAACGTCGACCTGCACGCCCACGGCCTTGCCGCCGGCCGCGACGATCTCGTCCGCGACAGCCTTGGCGCCTTCACCATTGAGGTCCGTCACGACGATGGCAGCGCCTGCATCGGCAAGGCCCAGCGCATAGGCGCGGCCGATGGAATTGCCGCGCCCGCCCGCGCCGGTGACGACGGCCACTTTGCCATCGAGGCGGAACTGATCGAGAAAAAATGCCATGGATATGTCTCCTGTCAGCCTGCCGTGATGCCCGCGTCGAGCGAGAGGCAGGCGCCGTGAAAGCCACGACCGGCGGGGGATGAGAGCAGCACGACAAGGTCGGCCACGTCCTCGACCTCGACCTGCCCGCGCATTCCCGAAAAGCGCTTGAGCAGTTCGAAGTCGCAGTTTTCGGGCGGGGTGAAGTTGGTCGCGATATTGGTGATCATGCCGCCGGGCGCGACGGCGTTGATGCGGATGGGTTTCTTCTGGAATTCCATCGCCATGGCCTTGGTCATGCCGACAAGGCCCCACTTGCTGGCGCAATAGGCGGCGGCATAGGCCTCCCCGATGTAGGACGCGCAGGAGGCGACGTTGACCACCGCACCGTTCATTTCCAGCAGGTGCGGGATCGCCGCCTGCGAGAGGAAGAACGGGGCGTTGAGATTGACATCGATGGTGCGTTCGTACTGCGCCTGCGGCATCTGCGGGGTGTTGGCGAGGTAGATCAGCCCAGCGATGTTGCAGAGCGCGTCGAGGCGGCCGAATTTTTCCATCGCATGGGCAATCACGCCGTGGCAGGCCACCGGATCGGACAGATCCGCCACTTCGCTGCCCACCGCGCGGCCGTGCGGAGCGAGCAGCTGCGTGGTTTCGGCAAGTCCGGCCTCGTTCACATCCACCAGCCAGAGGTCGCACCCTGCCTCGGCGAGCTTGAGTGCGGTCATGCGGCCCAGGCCCGACGCGGCGCCGGTGACGACAGCGGCCTTGCCCGTCATGTCGAGGGTTTTGAAGATCACGCTCATGTCGTCGATTCCGTTTCGTTGAGGGCAGCGTGAAGGAAGGGATCGGCGGCTCGTGCCAAGGCGTTGTCGGGCGCGGTGATGGTGCCGAGCAGGTCCACATCCTTGCGCAGCAGCTTGCCGCCGTGGGCGAAGGCTGCCGGTGCGGTCAGGCGGGCGTAGACCTCGAAGCCGAAGCTGCGGCCGCTGGAATGCTTTATGAGATCGGCAAGGGCGCCCCGGTCGATGTCGAGCTCTTCGCCCAGTGAAAGCGCAGCATGGGCCAGGCCCATGTTCGCGGCCATCAGTGCGTTGTTGACGATCTTGGCGCGCTGGCCGGAGCCGACCGGCCCGAGCAGCACCGCCTTGCCCGCAAAGCTCTCCATCACGGGAAGCGCCTGCGCAAAGGCCGCCTCGCTACCTCCGCACATGACAGTGAGAGTGCCCGCCGCCGCGCCTGCGCCGCCGCCGCTGACGGGCGCGTCGAGCAGGGCGATGCCACGCTTTTCCGCTTCCGCCGCCAGTCGCTCGCAGGTCTGTGGCAGGATCGTCGAATGGATGACCAGGACACTGCCCGGCTTCATGACCGGTAGCAGTTGCGCGCAAATCTCCGTGACGCCCGCGTCGTCGACCACGCAGACGCCCACGTGATTGCAGCGTTCGCCCAGTTCGGCGACCGATGCCGCGCGAAGTGCCCCCTTGGCAGCGAGGTCGTCCGCTGTCTCCGGCCGACGGGCCCAGACGGTGAGTTCGTGGCCTGCCGCCAGCATCCGTTCCGCCATGGGCGCACCTTGCGAGCCAAGGCCGATAAAACCGGTCCTAACCATGCCAGGGGAGCCCTTTCGCGACCTTGTCGATCATTTCCAGCACCACACCCTGAATGCGTGAGGCTTTCGGCCAACCGGCGTGGGTGCCGTATTGCAGGCAGAATTCCAGCATCTCCGCGGGTTGGCAGTTGCCGCTCGCCATGGCGGCGTGGATGTGGCTGCGGATCGGGATTTCGGCGCCGGATTCGCAGACGCCCACCAGCGTGATCCAGCGGCGCGAAGGCTCGTCGAGGCCCCGGCGGCACCACATCTCTCCAAAGACGAAGTTGTTGATGCCTTCCAGATAGGGTGTGGCCGGCGGGCCGGGCGGGAAGGTCATGACTTGCGCGAATTCGTCATGCCCGCGCTGGCTGCGCACATCAGGATCCCATGGCTCCGGGCAGATCGCGGGCACGTCGGCAGGTTGCAGGCCGAGTTCGTCGGCTGCGCGGGAGATCGCGCGGTCCAGCCTGCCGCCGTTGCCCCAACCGGCATAGACGGCGAGATGCAGTGCCGCTTCGCGCAGTTCGGCAAGGGTGAGCGTTTCGTTCGTCAAAGCGCCGCGCACGAAATCGTCGATCTGGCGGTCTTCGAGCCCGCAAGTCACCGCGCTGGCAATCGCGACAAGGAAGCGCGGGCGGCGGGGCAATCCGGGGCGCGTCCAGACCTCGGCGAAGACGAAATCGCGCCAGGATTCCTCCAGCAGCGTCGTGGGCGGACGAGCCGGGCGGGCGGTCACTTCGGCCTCGGTGGCGAGGCCGCGTGCGTTACGCTCTTCGGGTTGGAGCAGTGCCATCCGTGCTCTCCTCATTCCTGAAGGTTGACCCAGACGTTGCGGACCTGCTGGAACTCGCGCAGACCCTCGATCCCGCCAAGGCGGCCGTGGCCGGAATGCTTCATGCCGCCGAAGGGCACGCAGGGCGTCATCGCCTCACCCGATCCGTTGACCTGCACCTGCCCCGCCATCATCTGCCCGGCAACACGGTGCGCGCGGGCGAGATTGGTGGTGTGGACATAGGCGCCAAGGCCGTAGTCGCTGTCGTTGGCAAGCCGGATCGCCTCTTCCTCGCTGTCGAACGGGGTGACGACGAGGACCGGGCCGAACACTTCGTTGCGGGCGATCTCGCTTGTGGGATCTATTCCGGCGAGCACGGTGATCGGATAGAAGTAGCCTTCGCCGTGATCGCCCTCCATCCGGGCGCCACCGCAGAGCACTTCGCCGCCTTGCTCCACGCCGCGACGGACCATGCCGTCGATCCGGTCCAGCGCGGTCTGCGAGATGACCGGGCCCATGAAGGTATCCATCGCGAAGGGATCGCCCACTTTCACATGGGCGGCCATGGCCTTCAGCATCTGGAGATAGGGTTCGTAGACCGCGCGCTCGACCAGCAGGCGGGTGCCGTTGACGCAGCCCTGGCCATTGGCGCTGACCGCGCCGGAAAGCCCGCGCTTCGCCGCAGCCTGAAGGTCCGCATCGGCAAAGACGATCACTGCCGACTTACCGCCGAGTTCAAGGCCTACGGGCTTCAGCGTTTCGGACGCGTTGGCGAGGATTTTCCTGGCCGTCGCGCCGCTGCCGATGAATTCGATCTTGTCGATGCCGGGATGGCCGACCATCGCCGCGCCGACATCGGGGCCGCCAGTGACGAGGTTGACCACGCCCGCCGGGAAGCCCGCTTCGTGGATCGCCTCCATCAGTTTCATCAGTGACCACGGCGCCAGTTCGGGGGCTTTCAGCACCACGCAGTTTCCGGCGGCGAGGGCAGGCGCCATGACCATCGTCGCGGCGAACAGCGGGCCGTTCCAAGGCACGATAACCCCGACGGTGCCGTAAGGCTCGTACATCACATAGTCGTGTGCGGGCCCGCCCCAGGTGGAGACGGTGCGCCCGTCGATCTTGTCCGCCCAGCCGCCGAAATAGCGGAACTTCTGCGCGGCATCGAAGCTCATGTGGCCGCCTGCGATCAGGATCGATCCGTTCTCCGCCGTCAGCAACGGCGTCATTTCGGCGGCACCGGCCTCGATTATCGAGGCGAGCCGGAACATCAGATCGCGCCGCCTGTCGCCGGGCAGGGCGCGCCATGCCGGATGCGCCGCTTTCGCGGTGGCGACCGCACGGTCAACGTCGTCGGGGGATGCGAGCCGGATTTCGCGCGTGATCCGGCCGGTGCCGGGGTAGACGTGGCCCCAGTCGATGCCATTGCCGGAGTGCGCCCTTTCCTCGCCGATGACCATTGAAAACTCGGGAAACGCCGAGATGTCCGGGTGTTGGAAGCCCATGCTCGTTTCAGTCCTCTCCGGGTGGCGACACGAGAAGTCGCTCTGATGAGAGGAAGGATATGGATCTAATATAAGCGGTCAATTGACTTGAATTCTCGGTAATGGCGCTCAAAGTATCGCTATATTTTTAATAATATGCATATTATTGGAGGATTCATGGAGCGCGTGCCGGGCCGACGCAAAGGCACCAATCTCGTGTTGCGAACCACGGAAACCTTGCGGAACCGCATTTTCGCCTGCGAGGCCGGGACCTTGCTCGGATCGCTGCATGAACTCGCACGCGACCTCGAAGTCGGCATCGTTACCCTTCAGCAAGCGGCCCGGGTGCTGGAACACGAAGGCTTGCTGGAAGTACGGCGTGGGCCAGGCGGCGGATATTATGGAACGCGGCCGGACGATGCCGCGCTGGAACGCGCGCTCGATTCCTACATGCGGATGAACCCGGCGGGCTACGAAGAAGCGCTGGACATGACGTCCCTGCTGTTCACTGAACTGGCGACGTCAGCTGCCCGCTGCACCGACCCGGCCCTGCGCGCGAAGCTGGCGGCATTGGACGATCGTGCCGGGTCGTTTCGCTCGATGGCGGAGTTCGGGGCGTTCGAACTCGAATTCCAGGACCTGCTGTTCAGGATGGTCCGCCGCCCGCTGTTCGAGATGCTTACGCGCGTGACCCTGCACTATGCGGCAACCCGTGCCGCTCCGGTCGTGGAGACTTTCGGGGCGGGTGTCGATTTCTGGCGCGCGGGGCGGCGGCGCATCATAGCTGCGATCCTTGCCAACGATGCCGACCTCGCGCGATTCGAGGCGAACCGGCAGAACCGGGAGGTCGTGATGGCGAGTCTGCAGACGCAGGATATGGCGATAGGTTCTGCATCAGTTGCTATTGAGAATGCGATTGACTCGCAATAAACCGGAAATATATGAGCCGTCTGGAGGGAACAGGGGGTTTCATGTTCAGGTTTTCGATATTGCTTTCAGGCGTCGCCGCTGCGGCGCTGACCGTTCCGGCGCAGGCCCAGCAGGCCGCGCCCGTCTATGATGGCGGCGGCCCGGACGATATCATCGTCACCGGCGAGAAAAGCGCCCGCACCCTGCAGGAAACGCCGACCAGCATCGCGGTAACGACGCCGCAGAAGATCGAGCAGGAAAACCTGATCACGATCCAGGACGTCTACAACCGCACCGCGAACATTTCGGAGACTTACGGCGCCTCCGGCTTCACCATTCGCGGGGTGAGCAATACCGGCGTCGGCGCGGGCGGTCAGGCCGATGCGGCCAGCGTCTATGTGGATGGTGCGCCGATCCCGAAGTGGGCGCTCTATGGCGGCCCGACGGACATGTGGGACGTGCAGCAGGTGGAAGTGCTGCGCGGGCCGCAGTCGACCATCCAGGGGCTGAACGCCCTTGCGGGCGGCATCGTCATCACCAGCAAGGATCCCAGCCTGGACCGCTGGACCGGCGATGCCCGCGTGCTCTGGACCGAGCATGACGATCGCACTTTCTCGGGCGCCGTGGGCGGCCCGATCGTGCGCGACGAACTGGGCGTGCGCCTTTCCGCCGAGCGCCGCGCCGATCGCGGGCTGGTGCGCAACGTCACGCGCGGCGGCTATGACGACGAACTGAAGTCGTTGAACCTGCGCGGAAAGATCAAGTGGACGCCGAGCGCGCTGCCGGGCCTGGAGGCCGTGGCGAGCTACAACCGGGTGCGGCGCGACGGCGGATATCTCTACGAATATTCCCGCACCGACGTGCCGGACTACTTCAACAACCGCATCTCCACCGGCGACCAGCCCAGCCGCGGCAAGATCGACAGTGATATCGCCGTGCTCAACCTGGGCTATGCGCTGGGCGACGGCCTCAAGCTGTCGAGCGTGACCTCGTGGAACCGGTCCAAGGTCCACTCGGTGATCGACACCGACGGCACGCCCGAAGACATTCAGGCGATCGACAACCGCTACCTCTACAAGACGCTGACGCAGGAGCTGCGCCTCAATTACGAGGGCGAGCGTCTCAGCGGCTTGCTGGGGGCCTGGTACTATCGCCGCACCGGCAGCATCGTGCAGAACAGCCGGGTGAACATCGCCACCCCGACGGCGACGATCGCCGGCCTGCTCCAGGCGAACGGGGCCACTGCGGTGCAGGCGCAGTTCATCAGCAATGCCTATGCCGCGCAGCTTCCCGTGATCCCGGTGCTTTACCAGGCCGATCAGCCGGAAAAGGTGGAGACCATGGCGATCTTCGCCGACGGGCGCTTCAAGCTGACGGATCGTCTTTCGCTGATCGGCGGTTTCCGCTTCGACCACGAGCGCAACCGTTATGCGGCCGAGACCGTGGCGACCTTCAACGGCACGCTGCCCGATCCCGCCTTCATGGGCGCCGCCTATGCGCCGATCATCGGCCTGATCAACCAGGGCGTGCTCGGTCTTGTCAGCGACGCATCGTCGCCCGCGGCCTCCAACGCGCGCACGTTCAATGCCTTCCTGCCCAAGGCGGGGATCAGCATGGACTGGACCCCGGACCTGACCACGGCCTTCACCGTGCAGCGCGCCTATCGTTCCGGTGGTTCCAGCCAGAACCCAGCCCGCGCCGAACTGGTGCCCTACGATCCCGAATTCAGCTGGAACTACGAAGGATCGCTGCGTTCGAAGTGGCTGGACGGGCGCCTGACGGTCAACGCCAACCTCTTCTACATGGAGTGGAAGGACCAGCAGGTCACCGCCTACTTCGGCCTGAACGCCTATGACTACAACACCGTCAACGCTGCCGGATCGCACCTCTACGGCTTCGAGCTGGAAGCTACCGCGAAAGTGGCGAACGGCATCGACGTCTATGCCTCTGTCGGCCATGTCCGCACCAAGTTCGACGACTTCACTTTGCCCACCGGCGCGACCAGCACGGTCGATCTGCAGGGCACGCAGTTCCCCTATGCGCCCCGCTGGACCCTTGCGGGCGGGGTGAACGCGCAGTTCGGCGGCGGCTTCACCGCCAACCTCAATGCCAACTACCGCACCTCGGTGTTCACCGGCGTGGGACAGGATCAGGCCCAGTACAAGGTTTCCGCCCGCACCGTGGTCAATGGCAGGATCGGCTACGAGACGGGCAACTGGTCTATCTTCGGCTTCGTGCGCAACCTCTTCAACGAGGAATACAAGCAGTACGAATATGCGGCGATCCACCAGGCCATCCTGGGCGAACCGCAGACCTTCGGCATCGGCGCGGGAGTGCATTGGTGATCGTCTGGGCCAGCCTGCTGCTGCTGGCGGGAGGCGCGCTGGGCGCCTTCCTGCTGCGGCGCTCGTGGCAGCAGCGTGACGGTTCGGCCCCCGGCATGATTGCCGGGGGCTGGTTCGTTCTGCTGGGACTTGTCCTGGCCTCGGTCTTCCTCATCGGCCCCGTGAAGGGAACCGCGCTCGCCCTCGTCATGGAGGGGATCGGCGCACTGCTGGTGATCTGGCAGGGCAGGGTCCGGCGCAAGGCCGCCCGTCTTCGCGATGCGGAGGCCGCGCCCGAACCGCTGGAGGAGCCGGGCCGGTTCTGGCGCGGGGTGCTGCGGACCCTGCTGGCGGGGCCGCTGGGCATGACCGCGGCCATGGGGGTCGCCTTCTGCGTGACCGTCTATCTGCCGGGCGATCCGCGCACGCGCATCGTGCTGGGCGGCTTGCTGATGCCCGTGCTATGGGGCCTTGCGATGACCTGGACGCTCGCCGACCGCCGCCTGCTGCGCGCCACGGCAGTGCTGGTCGGCGCCAGCGTGATCGGCTTCGGTCTTGCTCATCTGGGAGCTTCGGCATGAGCAATACCCGCAAGAAACAGTGGCGCTGGCCGATCTCGCCGGAAACGGTGCGGTCGGTGCTGAGCAGCCATTCGATTCTCGGCCTGGCCTTCGCGGCGGTGATCTACCTTGTCTGCCTGACCGGAACCCTGGCGGTATTCGCGCCGGATCTGGAGCGCTGGGAAGTTCCCGCCACGCCTGTCGCCCGCACCCTGAGTGATGCGGCGGCGGCGCGGGCCCTTGCCGAAGGCGCGAAACACATCCCCGCCGATACCGCGCTCTACCTCGCGCTGCCGACCCCCGCGAAGGAAGGCGCTTCGCTGACCGCGTTCAGCCCGACCTTCGAGCGCAAGTGGGCCGTGGCCGAGGACGGGTCGCTTTCCGATCTCGAAGCCGTCTGGACCGAATTCCTGATCCACCTTCACGTCAACCTGCACCTGCCGCGCAGCTGGGGCGAGTTCATCGTCGGCCTTACCGGCGTGGCGCTGCTGTCCTCGCTGGTTTCGGGCATTCTCGCCCATCCGCGCGTCCTGCGCGATGCCTTCCACTTGCGGCTGGGCGGTTCGCGGCGATTGCAGGAGGCGGACCTGCATAACCGCCTGGGCATCTGGGCGCTGCCGTTTCACTTCACGCTGGCACTGACCGGGGCACTGCTGGGGCTCAGCACCATCATCGTCGCGGTGCTGGCCCTGCTGCTCTACCCGGAGGGCGGCATGAAGAAAGTCTACGAGCTGTTCCTCGATGCGCCGCCGCCGGTCGATGCACGGGCGGCGCCCATGCCCGACATCGCCGCGCTCATCGCCGAGGCCCGCGCCCGCGCGCCCGAGGCGGCGCCGCAGAACGTCGTGGTCGAACGTCCCGGCCGCGCCGACATGCGCGTCACGGTGACGAGCGGACGCGCGAAGCTGCTGGTCCAGCAGGACGAGACCAAGTTCGATGCCGGGGGCAGGATTGCGGGAGAGGAGCACCCGCAGGACTTCGTGACGGGGACCCGCATCCTCGGCGGCATCGGCCAGCTACACTTCGGCTGGTATGGCGGGCTGCCGGTGCGGATTGCCTATGGGCTGCTGGGTATCGCGCTCTGCGTGGTGACGTCCAGCGGGGTGACGATCTGGCTCGCCCGCCGCCGCGACCGGGGACGGCCTGCCCCGCAGTGGGAGCGGATCTGGGCTGCGGTATGCTGGGGGCAACCGGTGATCCTGACCCTGACGGCGCTCCTCTCCTGGTTCGCACCCGAAGCATCGCTGCCCACCGTCTGGCTGGTCCTGACCGTGCTGTCGATCATGGCCTCGGCTTTGGCGCGAACGGTTCCGGGACTTTCGCTTGCGCGGATCTGGCGCCAGGCACTTGCGGCTCTGCTGGTCGTCCTGGCCCTTATCCACGGCGCGGCGGCGCTGCCGAAGGGCGGATCGCTGCTGGTCGATGGGTTGCTGATGGCAGGCGCGCTGGCACTCTTCGCCGGAGAACTTCGCACGCGCGCCAAGCCCGTCGCAGCCTGAGGAATACCCCAAAATTGGGCCGGTCGTTCAGGAAAGGGAACGCCTGGTGATGAATGCCGTTCATGAGGGCATACGATTTCACACAGTGCCCGATAGTGTAATCATGCGTTATCGTGGCGAATGGACGGAAACTGCCGTCCAGGTGCGAAGGACGGGCAATGAACGAAACGGCGGAGACGGCGGCGGGCGAAACGTCGCATTTTGAGGTATCCAGACGTGCGGTTCTGGCAGGAGGCGCTGCCAGCGTGGGTATTTCCGCCATTCCGTCGGTAGCGGAAGGAGCGGCACCCATGGCACAGCAACCCCCGGCGATGGCGGTCACGTTCAAGGTGAACGGCAAGGCGCAGGCGTTGATGCTCGACACCCGCACAACGCTGCTGGACGCGCTGCGCGATCACATCGGTTTGATGGGCACCAAAAAGGGCTGCGATCATGGCCAGTGCGGGGCCTGCACGGTGCTGGTCAACGGTACGCGCATCAATTCCTGTCTCAGTCTGGCGGTCATGCACGAAGGCGATGCGGTGACGACCATCGAGGGCCTCGGCACGCCGGAGCAATTGCACCCGATGCAGGCGGCCTTCGTGAAGCATGACGGATTTCAGTGCGGCTACTGCACGCCGGGTCAGATCTGCTCCGCCGTGGCGGTGCTCGAGGAGATCAGGGCGGGCATTCCCAGCCATGTGCAGGGCGATGTCGGCACGGCGCCGGAAATGAGCTTGCCGGAAATGCGCGAACGCATGAGCGGTAATATCTGCCGCTGCGGCGCCTATTCCAACATTGCCGAAGCCATGGCGGAAGTGGCGGGCGTGCGGATCGCGGAAACGCATGGCGCGCAGAGCGATGCGGGAGCGGAAGCATGAAGGCCTTCACCTATGAACGGGCCAGGACGCCCGCCGCAGCCGCAGCCGCCGTCGCCGGAAACAAGGGCGCCAAGTTCATCGCGGGCGGCACCAACCTGCTCGACCTGATGAAGCTGGAGATCGAGACGCCCACCCATCTGGTGGACGTGCAGGATCTCGGCCTCGACCGGATCGAGGAGACGAAGGAAGGCGGCCTGCGCATCGGCACGCTTGTCAGCAATACCGCGCTGGCGGCGGATCGGCGCGTGCGCAAGGATTACGGCGTGCTCACCCGCGCCATCGTCGCGGGCGCTTCTGGCCAGCTGCGCAACAAGGCGACCACGGGGGGCAACCTGCTCCAGCGCACGCGTTGCCCTTATTTCTACGATACCAACCAGGCCTGCAACAAGCGCAAGCCCGGATCCGGCTGCGCGGCGATCGGCGGGTTCAGCCGCCAGCTCGGCGTGATCGGCACCAGCGATTCCTGCATCGCCACCCATCCCAGCGACATGGCGATCGCCCTGCGCGTGCTCGATGCCCCGGTGGAGACGGTCGATGCCTCGGGCAAGGCCCGCAGCATCGCGATCGGCGAATTCCACCGCCTGCCGGGCAATACCCCGCATCTGGAAAACGTGCTCCAGCCGGGCGAGCTGATCACGGCCGTCACGCTGCCAAAGCCGATCGGCGGGCGGCATTTCTACCACAAGGTCCGCGACCGCGCGTCCTATGCCTTTGCGCTCGTTTCGGTAGCTGCGGTCCTGAACGAGGACGGCAGCGGCCGCGCGGCCTTCGGCGGCGTGGCGCCCCGGCCCTGGCGGGTCGAGGCGGCCGATGCGCAGATGCGCAGCGGTGCAGGCGCCGTGGCGAAGACGGCCTTTGCCGAGGCGCGCCCCACCCACGAGAACGCCTTCAAGGTCGCACTGGCCGAACGGACTTTGGCAGCGCTTATCGCGGAGAACCGGGCATGAAGTTCGACACGCCTGCGGGCACCAACCCGATCGACACGATGAAGGTCATCGGCCAGGCGGTCGACCGCGTGGACGGCAAGCTCAAGACCACAGGGCAGGCGCCCTATGCCTATGAGCACGGCGAGATCCCCGGAAAGCCGGCCTATGGCTACATCATCGGCGCGGCCATCGCCAAGGGACGGATCGCTGCCATGAACACGGCAGAGGCCAAACGGATGCCGGGCGTTCTCGCGATCGTCTCGGCCGAAAATGCGCAGCCGCTGGGCAAGGGCAGCATGAACACTGCCAAGCTCCTCGGCGGGCCGGTGGTCGAGCATTACCATCAGGCCGTTGCCGTGGTGGTGGCGGAAAGCTTCGAACAGGCGCGCAGCGCCGCCAATGCCGTGCGCATCGAGTACGAGCGCGGCGCGGGGCGTTTCGATCTCGTCAAGGAAAAGCCGGGCGCACAGCCGCTTACCGGCAACGATGCGGATACCCATACGGGCGATTTCGCAGGGGCCTTTGCCTCGGCGCCGGTGCAGGTGGACCAGACTTACACCACGCCCGACCAGAACCACGCGATGATGGAGCCTTTCGCCACGATCGCCTGGTGGGACGCGGATGCGCTATCGGTCTGGACGTCGAACCAGATGATCGCGTGGAACAAGCGCGAACTGGCCACGACCTTCAAGTTGCCGCCGGAGAAAGTCCACGTTCGCTCGCCCTTCATCGGCGGCGGTTTCGGGGGCAAGCTGTTCCTGCGCGCCGATGCGGTCATGGCGGCGCTGGGCGCCAAGGCCTGCGGCAGGCCGGTCAAGATCGCGATGCCGCGCCCGCTCATGCTCAACAATGCGACGCACCGCCCCGCGACGATCCAGCGCATCCGGCTGGGCGCGACCAGTGACGGCAAGCTGACGGCGATCGGCCATGAAAGCTGGTCGGGCGATCTGCCCGGCGGCGGCCCGGAATCGGCGACCCAGCAGACCAAGCTGCTCTATGCCGGGGCCAACCGCCTCACCGCCCTGCGGCTGGCCGAACTCGACCTTCCCGAAGCCAATGCCATGCGCGCGCCGGGCGAGGCACCCGGCCTCATGGCGCTGGAGATCGCCATCGACGAGATGGCGGAGAAGCTGGGCATGGACCCGGTCAAGTTCCGCGTGCTCAACGATACCCAGGTCGATCCCGAGCACCCGGAACGGCCTTTCTCGCAGCGCAACCTGGTGCGTTGTCTGGAAGAGGGCGCAGACCGGTTCGGCTGGAACCGTCGCAGCGCAAAACCGGCGCAAATGCGGGAAGGGCGCTGGCTGATCGGCATGGGCGTGGCGGCAGCCTTCCGCAACAACATCAACATGACCTCGGCCGCGCGGGTGAGGCTGGCCGGTGACGGCCTGGTCACCGTCGAGACCGACATGACCGACATCGGCACCGGATCCTACACGATCATCGCCCAGACCGCGGCGGAGATGATGGGGCTGCCGGTCGAGAAGGTGCGGGTGAAGCTGGGAGATTCCTCGTTCCCGGCCTCGGCCGGTTCGGGCGGTCAGTGGGGTGCCAACAGCGCCACCTCGGGCGTCTATGCGGCCTGTGCGAAGCTGCGCGACATGGCCGCGCAAAGCCTGGGCATGGATCCGGCTTCGGCCGAGTTCTCGGATGGCCGGGTACGCGCGGGCAACCGCTCGGCTGCCTTGGCCGAGGCGGCGAAGTCCGGCGAACTCGTGGCCGAAGAGACGATGCAGTGGGGCGATCTGGGGAAGAAGTTCCAGCAATCGACTTTCGGCGCGCATTTCGTCGAGGCGGCGGTGGACTCTTACACTGGCGAGACGCGGGTGCGGCGCATGCTGGCGGTCTGCGCGGCAGGGCGCATCCTCAATCCCAAGACCGCGCGCAGCCAGGTGATCGGCGCCATGACCATGGGCGTCGGCGGCGCGTTGATGGAGGAACTGGCGGTGGACAAGCGCTTCGGGTTCTTCGTCAATCACGATCTGGCCGGATACGAAGTGCCGGTTCACGCAGACATTCCGCATCAGGACGTGGTGTTCCTGGACGAGGCGGACGACAAGGTCTCGCCGATGAAGGCCAAGGGCGTGGGTGAACTCGGCCTCTGCGGCGTGGGCGCGGCAGTGGCCAATGCGGTCTACAACGCCACTGGCGTGCGGGTGCGGGACTATCCGATCACGCTCGACAAGTATCTGGCGAAGCTGCCCGCCATCGCCTGAGAGTCCGTTTGAAAAATGCCCGTAAGGGCATTTTCAGAGCGGCACCGGCCCCAAGCCTCTCAGGCGCCCCCACCCGACCACCCGCAGGATACTACCGTTGGGTGGTCGGGTGGGGGCGTGGGCCGGTGCCGCAAAAATTCGCCTTCAGCGAATTTCCAAACGGACTCTGACAGCCTCTCCGTCGTCCCCGCGGACGGGGACGACGGGCCTGGCTCAGCAAGACAGCAGGTCTGCAATCAGCTCCGGCGCGGAGGGGAAGTAGAAATGCATGTAGCTTGCAGTGAGCGCGCCTTGCCGGAAAATCCGCTCGCCCTTGCGCCCATCCGGGGTCCGGGCAAGCGCGATGGGTTCGAGGGCGGTTTCCAGCCGTGAATAGTGGAAGGTATGGCCGCGCACCGCATGGCCGGACAGTTCCGCTTCCTGCATGCCGAGGGCGACCAGTCGTTTCTGCATGGCCGCGCGGGCGGGCAGCAGGCCGAGCATGGGCGTGCTGGTGCCTGCGGCATCTTCCAGCCTTTCGCAGGCATAGAGCATGCCGCCGCACTCGGCCAGGATCGGGCGCTCGGTCAGAAAGTGCGCGCGGATCGCTTCCACCATTGCACGGTTGGCACTGAGCGCGGCGAGATGAAGTTCGGGATAGCCGCCCGGCAGCCAGAGCGCGTCGCAGTCCGGCAAGGTGGCGTCGCGCAGAGGCGAGAAGAAAGCCAGCCGTGCGCCCGCGCTTTCCAGGAACTCGAGATTGGCCGGGTAGATGAAACCGAAGGCCTCGTCGCGGGCCACGGCTATGCGTTTTCCGGCCAGCGCTGAAGGCGCAGGGGCGGCGGAGGCGGGTTTCGGAAACGGCACAGGCTCGGGCAGCCAGAGGGCGCTTTCGGGAAGCAGTTCGGCGGCGCGGTCGATGCGGGCTTCGAGATCGGCGATCTCGCCTGCCTGCACCAAGCCGAGATGGCGTTCGGGAAGGCCCATGCCGTCGTCGCGCGGCACGGCGCCCAGCCATTGCACGCCGCCCGGCATGCCGCGTTCCAGCAGCTGCGCATGGCGATCACTGCCCACGCGGTTGGCAAGCACGGCGGCCAGCGTCACGTCCTTGCGGTATGTCGCCAGCCCGTGGACCAGTGCGCCGAAGGTCTGCGCCATCGACGAACCGTCCAGCACCGCCATGACCGGCAGGCCGAAGCGCCGGGCGAGGTCGGCGGAAGAGGGGGTGCCGTCGAACAGCCCCATCGCACCCTCGACGAGGATGAGGTCGGCCTCCCGCGCGGCATCGTGCAGCAGCGCGCGGCACTGGTCCTCTCCGCACATGAACAGGTCGAGCTGATGGACCGGGGCGCCGCTGGCGACTTCGTGAACCATGGGATCGAGGAAGTCCGGCCCGCATTTGAACACCCGCACCCGCCGTCCTGCCCGGACGTGGCGGCGGGCAAGGGCGGCCGTGGCGAGCGTCTTGCCCTGTCCCGACGAAGGCGCGGTGACGAGCAGTGCAGGGCAGGCCGTCATCGGCGTGTCCGTCATCGTACGGGCCGCAGATATCGCCCGGACGGGCAGGTTCCAGGATGGCGCATGTTCAATTCCCCCCTTCGGTACAGACGCACGAATGTCGTCACGCGAAGGAGCCTCCCCCACGGGAGGCATCGCCCTCGTCCGCCCGGTACATCCCGCCCGCGCGAAGGATCGACGGCGAGGGGCCGGTTTCCTGACTTCCCGGATCCTCGCGCCTTCCGCCGCCTTCTCGGTAAGCCGTCAGGCTCCAATGGCGTTTCGGCGGGGCGCATCCCCGGTTACAGTTGCGGGCGCAGTGCCGGCTGCCACGGCCGATCGGCCGCAGTCCGGGCTTCCCGATCAAGCCCTTGCGGGCACCCCTTGCACCGGCACGACTATGGAACTTCGCAGGTTCGCGCAAGCGCCTCTCATCTTGCGCCGCCGACCTCGCGGCGATAGGGGCGCTGCTGCGACAGGTTCCCCGCGAGGGATCAAAAGGGAACTCGGGTGAAAGCCCCGGGCTGCCCCTGCAACTGTAAGCGGCGAGCCGTGCGGCCATTTCGCCATTGGGGGTGCAAGGCCCTGAGAAGGCGGCCGAAACGGCATTGACCCGTGAGCCAGGAGACCTGCCTGCCGCAGTCGTTCTTCGACCGGACAGGGTGAGCCGGCCGAACGGGGCATTTCCTCGCCGAGCGACAGCCATTGCCGTGCCGGTTTGCGGCGCGAAGGGGCCTGTCGCCGTCTGTCGCGGCTGCACGTCCTTCGCCTTGCATATCGGCCCGGTCGGGTTCGATCGCTGGCTTGAAGGACATGCCGTGAACTGCCGAATTACCACTGCCACCACCCTTGCTCTTGCCCTGACCGCCTATCCTTTCGCGGCCCAGGCCGAAGGCGCCGACGACGCCTCGTCGGACCGTATCGTCGTCTCCGCGCTGCGCACCCCGGTCGCGGCGGATCGCGTGGCGGATAGCGTGACCGTGCTGGACGAAGCGCAGATCGTCGCCGCGCAGCCCATCGCCCTCACCGATATCCTGCTGCGCACGCCCGGCATCAGCCTTTCGCGCAACGGCGGCTACGGCACCACCACCTCGCTGCGTATCCGCGGCGCCGACGCCGGGCAATCGGTCATGGTGATCGACGGCATGCGCCTGTCGGACGCTTCGTCCACGGCGGGGGGCTACGGCTTTTCGACGCTCTTCGTGGACGATGCCGAACGGATCGAGATCCTGCGCGGGCCGCAGTCGATTCTCTGGGGCAGCGACGCCATCGGCGGCGTCGTCAACGTTCGCACCCGCCGTCCGACCGAGCCGCTGGAAGGCAGCTTCGCCGTGGAAGCGGGAACCCATGACACCGTTTCCGCGCGCGCCGGTCTGGGCGGCACGTCCGAAGCGATCGACTGGCGCATCGCCGCCTCGCGCTTCACCACCGACGGCATTTCGGCCCGTTCCAACGGCACCGAGGACGACGGTTTCCAGCGTTCCTCCGCCAGCGGCACCCTGACGTTTCGCATCACGCCGGACGTTTCGCTGGACTTGCGCGGTTATTGGTCCGATTCCCGCAACGATTTCGACGGGACCTCGGGCGATACGCGCGCTTATGGCCGGACCGAGGAATGGTCGGGCTATGCCGGGCTCAACTTCGCGCTGCTCGGCGGGAAGCTGGTGAACCGGGTCGCCGTGCTCCAGACCGAGACCGACCGGGCAAACTACGATCCCGCGCGCTCCATCCGCCAGATCACGTTCGACGCCCACGGCCGGGGCCGCCGCTTCGAATATCAGGGCACCTACACGTTCTCGGAAGCCGTCCAGGCCGTGTTCGGGGCCGAGCGCGAGGAGCAGCGCATGACCACGGCCTCGCCGTCGAACAGCGCCGCGCCCTACACGCTCACCCCGACGAAAGCCGATACCGACAGCGTCTACGGAGAACTGCGCGTGACGCCGCTGACCGGGCTGACCCTGAACGGCGGTGCGCGTTACGACCATCAGTCGCGCTTCGGCGGCAATACCGTGTTTTCGGCAGGCGCGGTCTATACGCCCAACCAGGGGGCCACGGTGCTGCGCGCCAGCTATGACGAGGGCTTCAAGGCGCCCTCGCTCTACCAGCTTTTCAGCATGTACGGCGTGGACGATCTCAAGCCCGAAAAGGCCAAGGGCTGGGAAGTCGGTGCCGAGCAGGGCTTCGGCGAAGTGCTGCGGCTTTCGGCCACATGGTTCGAGCGCGATACCGACAATCTGATCGACTTCGCCTATTGCCCGACCAGCGGCGCCCTGCCGGACATCTGCATGGTTCCCGGCACTGCGACCTCGCGCTTCGGCTACTATGCCAACGTCAAGGCCAGCCATGCGCGCGGGCTGGAACTGGCCGCTTCGGCAAAGTGGGGCATTTTCTTCGCCGAGGGCAACTACAGCTGGATCGAGGCGGAGGACCGTACCCCGGACAGCGCCACTTATGGTCGCCAGCTCCAGCGCGTGCCGCGCCATCTGGCCAATGTCGAGGCGGGGGTGGACCTGCCGCAGGGCCTGCGCGCCAGCGTTGCCGCCCGCTATTCGGGCGAAAGCTACAATGCCGCCACCGGAACCGCCAAGCTGGACGACTATTGGCTGGTGGACTTGCGCGCGCAGTGGCAGGTCATGGAAAACCTCACTCTTCAAGGACGTATCGAAAACGTGGGCGACGAGAAGTACGAGACCGTAAGCGGTTACGGCACGCTCGGCCGCACCGTCTATCTGGGCGTGAGGAGCCGGTTCTGATGTTGCAGCCCGTCGAACCCGGTCCTTCGGTGGTCGTATGCAATACCTGCCGCCATTCCGCCGAAGCCCGCGAGGATGCGGATGGGCGGCGCGGCGGCGCGGTGTTGGCGGAGGCCATGCGCGCGGCGCAGGCAGCCGACCCGGCGCTCAGGGGCGTGGCGGTGCAGGAAATGCCCTGCCTCTTTGCCTGCCAGCGCCATTGTACGGTGGCGATCCGCGCGCCCGGCAAGCTCGGCTACGTGCTGGGCGACTTCGTGCCGGATGAGGACGCAGCCCGTGCGATCCTGGAATATGCCGTGCGCCATGCCGCCAGCGAGCATGGGCAGGTGCCGTACCGGGAGTGGCCGCAAGGCGTGAAGGGGCATTTCATCACCCGCACCCCGCCGGAAGGCTTCGTCGCCGCATGATCCGCTTCGAGAACCGCGCTGCCTTCGCCGAGGCACTGGCCGATCTGCCCGAACCGGAAGAGGCGGCGCTGGAGGCCGCGCGCAGCCGCCAGTCGGTGCTGACGAAGCCTGCGGGATCGCTGGGACGGCTGGAGGAGATCGCGATCTTCATGGCGGGCTGGCAGCGGCGCGAGCGCCCCCGCGCCGAGCTTGTCCGCGCGGCGATCTTCGCAGGTAACCACGGCGTCGCGGCGCGCGGCGTCAGTGCCTATCCTCCCGAAGTCACGGTGCAGATGGTCGCCAATTTCGAGGCGGGCGGCGCGGCGATCAATGCGCTGACGGCGGCCTGCGGCGCCGACCTGCGCGTGGTTGCGCTCGAACTCGACCGTCCGACAGGCGACATCACCTGCGAAGCCGCCATGAGCGAGGCGGAGTGCCTTTCCGCGCTCAATGCCGGGGCGGCGGCGGTCTCGGCGGACAGTGACCTGTTCTTCGTGGGCGAGATGGGCATCGGCAATACCACGCCTGCGGCTGCGCTTGCTGCGCAAGTCTTTGCAGGCGCGCCGGGCGACTGGGTGGGGCGCGGCACCGGGGTCGACGATGCGGGCGTGGCGCGCAAGGCCGAGGCCGTGGCGGCAGCGCTGGCGCTCCATGGCGCGCACTGCACGGACGCCTTCGAGACCCTGCGGCGCCTTGGCGGGCGCGAGATCGCGGCTATGGCCGGGGCGGTGCTGGCGGCGCGGCGGCTGCGGGTGCCGGTCCTGCTCGACGGGTTCATCGCCTGCGCGGCGGCGGCGCCGCTGCTGGCCGATAATGCCGCTTTCCTTTCGCACTGCCTGGCCGCGCATTGTTCGGCCGAGGCCGGGCATGTTCGCCTGCTGGAACGCTTCGGCCTAGATCCCTTGCTCCATCTCGGCATGAGGCTGGGCGAGGGGTCGGGCGCGGCAGTGGCGGTGCAGATCGTGCGCTCGGCACTTGCCGCGCATGACGGCATGGCGACTTTCGCCGAAGCCTCCGTGGCAGGCGCCGGGGCGGCTTCGGCGTGAACGGAATCCTTGTCCACCTGATGCGACACGGCGCGCCGCAGGAGCCTGGCCTCCTGCTGGGACACCGGGACGACGCGCCGACTCCGGCCGGTGTGGCGCGCTGCATCACGCGGGCGGCGGGGCTGGCGTTCGATCGGATCGTCTCCTCCGATTTGCGCCGTTCGAGCATCCCCGCCGCGCAGATCGCCGTGATCCGCAGGCAACGCCACGATCTGGATCCGCGCTGGCGGGAAATCGACTTCGGGGCCTGGGACGGGCTTGCGCCGCAGCAGCTCGATCCCGCCGTCCAGGCGCGGTTCTGGGATGACCCGGAAACTTTCGCCCCGCCCGGTGGCGAGCGCTGGTCGCACCTTTGCGCGCGCGTCGGCGATGCCCTGATGCAGATCGACCGTGCGAGCCTGATCGTCACCCACGGCGGCGCCATGCGCGCGGCGCTTTCGGTGCTGTTCGGGTTCGACCATCGGCAGGTCTGGGCATTCGAACTGCCTTACGGCGCGCTCGTCAGCCTGCGCCTCTGGCCGGGCGAGGGGCTTCCCGCCGCGCAGATCCTGACGCTGGACAGTGGAAAGCCGGGATGAGAGGTCTGGTCCTGGCCCTCCAGTTCCTGACGCGGCTGCCGCTCCCGGCGGTGCGGGTCGATGCGGCGGATTTTGCGAAGTCCATGCGCTGGTTTCCCGTCGCGGGCCTCGCCGTAGGCGGCGTGGTGTCCGGGGGCTGGTGGCTTGGCTGCCTTCTGGGTGACCGCTGGCTGGCGGCGCTGCTGGGCCTCGCTGCCTGGGTGGGCGTGACCGGGGCGCTCCATCTCGACGGTCTGGGCGATGTGGCCGACGGTGCCGGTGCGGCACACAAGGACAAGGCGCGGCTCTCGGCGGTCATGGCCGATCCGCATCTGGGCAGTTTCGCCGTCGTGGCGATCGGTCTGCAATTGCTGGCCAAGCTGGTGCTGCTCCATGCGCTGGAGCCGGGGCAGGTCTGGGCCCTGCTGCTGGTTGCGCCGCTCACCCGGATCGCGCCGCTGGCCTGGACCTTGGCGCTGCCGCCGCTGCACGAAGGTCTCGGCAGCCGCTTTCGCAGCGCGGTAAACGCGTGGCATCTGGGCCTGTGGGGGATGGTGGCGATGGCTCTCGGCCTGCTGGTCGCGCCGCCGCTGCTGACGTTGTTCCTTGCCGTTCCCGCCTGGGGCTACTGGCTGCACCGCAAGATCGGCGGCATTTCGGGTGACGGCCACGGCGCCGGAATCGAGGTGGTCGAAACCCTGCTGCTGCTTGCACTGGTGGTCCTGCGATGAGCCACGCTTTCCTCTTCCACGGCGGCCGGGTGAGCGAGGCGGCAAGGGCCTATGGCGGATTGCCGGAGGACTGGCTGGACCTTTCGACCGGCCTCAACCCCGAACCCTGGCCTGCTGCCAGAGCGGGGGCGGGCGCGGTGGACTGGACGGCCTTGCCCGACCCCGATGCGCTGGCCCAACTCGAAGCCGCAGCCGCGCGCCATTTCGGCGTGGCGCCGAACTTGTGCTGCGCCGTGCCCGGCAGCGAGACGGCGCTTCGTCTGCTGGCACGGGCGCTGGACCTGCCGGGCCGCGCGCTAGTCCCCGCCTATCGCACGCACCGGGAAGCCTTCTATCCCTCCCGGCCGGCCCGCTTCGGAGAACAGCCCGGCGCGAAGGAAGTCTTCGTCCTGGCCAATCCCAACAACCCGGACGGCGCGCTGCGCGATCCCGAGGCGATCGTCGAATGGGCGGAGCGGATCGACGCCAGCGGCGGCTTCCTGGTCGTCGACGAAGCCTTCGCCGATTGCCACCCCGAAGCTAGCGTCGCCCGCGCCGTCGCGCCGGGGCTGCGGCTGATCGTGCTGCGCTCGTTCGGCAAGTTCTTCGGCCTTGCCGGGCTGCGGCTGGGTTTCGTGCTGGGGCCGCCCGCGCTCATGATGCTGCTGCGTCAGTTGCTGGGAAGCTGGCCGGTTCATGCGGCCGCGCTCGCGCTGGGCAGGGCGGCCTATGAGGACAGCCACTGGATCGCCCGCACGCGCGCCGCGCTGCCCATTCGCGCCGAGGCGCTCGACGGCGTGCTGCGCCGTCACGGCCTTGAGCCGGTGGGAGATTGCCCGCTGTTCCGGCTCGTGACCGGCTGCGAGGGACAGGCGCTGTTCGAACGGCTGGCCCGGGCGCGCATCCTTGTCCGGCCCTTCGCGGAGTTTCCCGACTGGGTGCGCTTCGGTGTCCCCGCCGATCCGGCCGCTCTCGCCCGTCTCGATGCGGCGCTGGCCGGGGACCGCTCATGATCGAGCCGGTCGCCTTTGCCGCCATGGCGCTGGAAGGCGCGTTCGGCTGGCCGGGGCGGCTCTATCGGGCGATCGGCCATCCGGTGGGGCTTTTCGCGCAAGTCATCTCCGGCTGCGAACGCAAGCTCAATCGCGCGGACTGGTCCGACATGGCCCGGCGGCTTACCGGGCTTGCCGCAATGCTGGGACTGATCGCGGCCGTTCTGGTCGTCATGGCACTGGCGGTCTGGCTGGTGCGGGGGAGCGCGGGAGATTGGGCCTGGCTCCTGCTTGCGGCTCTGGCCTGGCCTGCGCTTGCGGCGCGCAGCCTCGACGATCATGTCCGCCCCGTCCTCGCCGCGTTGGAGGCAGACGATCTCGCAGAGGCGCGCCATGCCGTCGGCATGATCGTCGGCCGCGACACGGCTGCGCTCGATGCGCCGGGCGTCGTCCGCGCGGCGATCGAGAGCCTGGCCGAGAGCTTCTGCGACGGCGTGGCGGCGCCAGTGTTCTGGCTGCTGGTCGGCGGCGTGCCGGGCATTTGGGCCTACAAGGCGATCAATACGGCGGACAGCCTGATCGGCCATCCCGAGGAGCCGCTGCGCGCTTATGGCTGGGCAGCAGCCCGGATCGACGATCTGGCGAACTTCGCGCCAGCAAGGCTGGCGGGCATGCTGCTTTGTATTGTGGGCGGAACCGGCGCGCGTGAAGGGTGGCGGATCATGCTGCGCGACCATGGCCGCCACGCCTCGCCCAACGCCGGATGGCCCGAAGCGGCGATGGCGGGGGTGCTGGGCATTCGGCTCGCCGGACCGATCCTCTACGACGGGGTGCTTGCCCCCAAGCCCTGGATCGGGGAGGAGGGCGCCGTTGCAGGCGCGGCGGATTTGCGGCGGGCGCTGGCGGTCTATCGCCGGGCCTGCGTCTTTCTCGCCCTGATAGTGCTGGGAGTAGCATGGCTGGTTTGATGTTGCAGGGGACCGGGTCGGACGTCGGCAAATCCGTGCTGGTCGCGGGACTGTGCCGCGCCCTTGCCAATCGCGGGCTGAAAGTCCTGCCGTTCAAGCCCCAGAACATGTCCAACAACGCGGCGGTGACACCCGAAGGCGGCGAGATCGGCCGGGCGCAGGCGCTTCAGGCGCTGGCGGCGCGGGTGCCGCTTCATGTCGACATGAACCCCGTGCTGCTGAAGCCGCAGGCTGACCGGACCTCGCAGCTCGTGGTTCACGGCGAAGTGCGCGGCACGCTCGGCAGCGCCAACTTCCGCGAGGCGCGCCGCTCGCTTCTGCCCGAAGTCCTGGCAAGCTACCGGCGGCTGGAGGCGCGCTGCGACCTCGTGGTGGTGGAAGGCGCCGGTTCGCCCGCAGAGATCAACTTGCGCGCCGGGGATATCGCCAACATGGGCTTCGCGCGCGAGGCTGCGGTGCCGGTCGTGCTCGTGGGCGATATCGACCGGGGCGGCGTGATCGCGGCGGTGGCGGGCACGCGGGCCGTGATCGACTCCGAGGACGCGGCGATGATCCGGGGTTTCCTCATCAACAAGTTCCGCGGCGATCCGGCGCTTTTCGCGGATGGCTATGCGGCCATCGAGCGGCTCTCGGGCTGGCGCGGCTACGGTGTTATGCCCTGGGCCCACGCGGTCGGTCGCCTGCCCAGCGAGGATGCCGTCGTGCTGGAGCGCGGGCTGGGCGGGGGCAGCGGCAAGCTGCTGGTCGCCTGCCCGATCCTGCCGCGCATCGCCAATTTCGACGATCTCGATCCGCTCCGGCAGGAATCGGGCGTGGACGTGGCGATGATCCCGCCGGGCACACCGATCCCGGCAGAAGCGGCGCTGATCGTCCTGCCCGGCTCCAAGGCGACGATGGCCGACATGGCGTTCATGCGCGCCGAGGGCTGGGATATCGATGTGCTGGCCCATCACCGGCGCGGCGGCATGATCCTCGGCATCTGCGGCGGCTACCAGATGCTGGGGCGCACGATAGCCGATCCGCTCGGCATCGAGGGCGCGCCCGGCGAGATCGCGGGGCTGGGCCTGCTCCCGGTGGATACCGTGCTGGGCAATCGCAAGGCGCTGCGCGAGGTATCGGGCAAGGCGCTCGGGGCGATGTTCGATGGCTACGAGATGCACATGGGTGTGACGGAGCGGGAAAATGGCGTTCCTTTCGCACTGCTGGACGGCGACAGGACCGACGGCGCCGTGGATGCGGCAGGGTGCGTCATGGGCACTTATTGCCACGGTCTGCTCGCTTCGACGCCGCTGCGCGCTGAACTGCTGGCGCGGTTGGGCGGCAGGAGCGACGGGCTGGACCATCACGCCGGGGTCGATGCCGCGCTCGACGAACTGGCCGCCGAAATGGAGCGGCATCTGGACATTGACGGCCTGCTGGCGCTGACGGAGTACCATGCATGACGACGACCCTCGTTCTGGGCGGCGCCCGTTCGGGCAAGAGCCGCCATGCGCAGGCGCTGGCCGAAGCGGTTCCGGGGCGGCTCGTCTATATCGCCACGGCCCAGGCGCTCGACGACGAGATGGAGGCCCGCATCGCCCGGCACCGCGAGGATCGCGGACCGCGCTGGTCGACCCTTGAAGCGCCGCTCGACCTGGCCGAGGGCATCGGGAAGGCGGCGGGCGAGGCCGATGCGGTGCTGGTCGATTGCCTGACCTTGTGGCTGTCCAACCTGATGCTGGGCGACATCGCCCTGCAACCCCGCTTCGATGGCCTCTGCCGGGCGATTGCCGTCTGTCCGAAGCCCGTGGTGCTGGTGGCCAATGAAGTCGGGCTGGGGATCGTCCCGGACACGCCGCTGGGGCGGCGGTTTCGCGACGAGGCGGGGCGGCTAAACCAGCAGGTCGCGGCCACGGTGAAGCACGCTGTCTTTGTCGCTGCCGGACTACCGCTGGTCCTCAAGTAAGAAAAAAAGGCCGCCCGGGACAGGGCGGCCTCTTCAAGGTGTCCCGGAGGGGTCCGGGACGGGTTTTCGGACGGGTTTTCGAAGACTTCAGAAATCCATCCAGTCGTCGGCCGTGGTCAGCGCCTTCATCGGCTTGCGCAGCGGTGCCGGTTCGGCAGGCGCGGAGACGAAAGAGGGCGAGAACGCCGGTGCCGCGACGGGGCGCGGGGCGCTGCGCAGTCCGGTGTCGCCGGTGCGGAACATCGCCGCGCGATCGGACAGCGACGTCACTTCGCTGTTGAGGTTGCGCGCGGCGGCGGAGGTTTCCTCGACCATGGCGGCGTTCTGCTGGGTGGCCTGGTCCATGGTGCCGATCGTCGCGCTGATCTCGGTGATCGTCGAGGACTGGGCCTGGTTGTCGCTGGCGATGTTGCTCAGCAGCGAGTGGACTTCGGTGACGTCGCCCGAGATGTTCTGCAGGGCGCCGTCGACACGCTGGACCGCTTCCACGGCCGTGCCGATGTCGGCCTGGGTCGCGGTGAGCTGTTCGCGGGCGCGCTTGGCTTCTTCTTCCGAACGCATGGCCAGCGCCGAGACGAGATCGGCCACGACCGCGAAGCCGCGGCCCGCATCGCCGGCGCGGCCAGCTTCGACGGCGGCGTTCATGGCAAGCACGCGGGTCTGGAAGGCGATCTTGTCGAGGCCTTCGATGACGGAGTCGATGCCCTTGGCGCTTTCGCTGACGCGGCCCATGGCCTGCACGGCTTCGTCGGCGATCTCGCGGCCCGAACCGACCACGTTCATCGCACCGTCGGCGCGCTGCACGGTGCGACCGGCGGCGGCAGCAGTGGCGCGCAGGCGCTCGTCCATCTGGGTGATCGCGGCCGAAGTCTCTTCGAGGCTGGCGGCGTTGCTCTCGGTGCGGCGGGCGAGGTCCTCGGATGCCTGGGCGATCTCGCTGGAGCCGGTGCGGATGGCGACCGCGCTTTCCGCAACCGCGCCGATCAGGTCGCGCAAGGCGCCGACGGCGGTGTTGAAGTTGCTCTTCAGCTCGGCATAGGCAGGCGGGAAGTCGGCCGAAATGCTCTGGGTGAGATCGCCTTCGCTGATCGCCTGGAGGCTGGAGCGCAGGGTCGAGGTGACGACTTCCTGTTCGCGGGCCTGAACGGCATCGATCTCGGCACGGGCCTCGGCGGCGACGCGGAACTGTTCGACGGCTTCGGCGATTTCGCCGATTTCATCGCCGCGCTCGCGGTAGGGCACGTCGACCTTGCCGCCTTCGGCCAAGGTCGAGGTGACATGGGCGATCCGGCTCATCGGCGCGGCGACCGAGCGGTTGATCAGCAGCCAGATGAACACGATCAGGCCCATCGCCAGCAAAGCCAGCGCAACGCAGAGGATCGTGGCGGTCTGGGTGGTCTGCTCGCCTTCGTCGGCCTTGGAGGCGACGCGCTGGCGGGTGAGTTCGATCAGCTTGTCGGTCTGCTCGATCATGTCGTGCGAGGCTTTCTTGCCGTCGCCCTTGATCAGCGCCATCGCTCCGTCGAAATCGCCTGCGGTGCGCAGGGCGAAGATGCGGTCGTTCATCTGCGTCAGGGCCACGGCGCGGCTGCGCAGTTCGGCGCTTTCGGCCGGGAAAGCCTCTTCGCCCACGGCCTTGTAGCTATCGACCGACTTCAGCAGTTCCTCGTCCGCCACCTTGAGACGGTCGCGCAGGTTCTGGGCGTCGTCCGCATTGGCGGCATTGTAGTAGCTGTAGACGATGATCCGCTGTTCCTTGACGTTGCTGATGACGTCGGTGAGCCCGGACATGCCCGCCATGCCGCGCTCGACATGGCTCTTGGCGATCGCGCTGAGTTCGCGCGTCGAAAGGAAGCCGTTGATGCCGACGATGGCGATCAGCACGTTGATCAGCGAAAAGGCTGCCCACAATTTCTTGGGCAAACGCCAATTGTTGAGAAATTCAAGCATTTGTATTCCAGTTCCTGCTTGGGGGGTCGGTCCCGCCATGGGCGCGCCTGTTTTCATTATAGTCGGGCGGATGAATCGCGGGCGCGGGACACGGTTAAATCGTCGGGTTTCCGGGATTTCAGGAAGACTGGGACAGTGCCATTCCGGCGCTTCTCCCCCCTTGCGATAGCCCTGATCGAAAACCACGCTTGGCCGAAGCGACAGAAGGCCGGGATGGCGAACCACCCCGGCCTTCCAGACGACTGGCCTCCCGGCGAACCGGGAGACCATCGATCCTCCGATTAACGGAAGAGCGACAGGATCGTCTGCGGCGCCTGGTTGGCGATCGACAGAGCCTGCACGCCCAGCTGCTGCTGGACCTGAAGGGCCTGAAGCTTCGCCGATTCCTTGGCGAGGTCAGCGTCGACGAGGTTGCCAATGCCGGTTTCGACCACGTCCGACAGCTTGCTGGTGAACGAGAGCTGGCCCTCGATCTTGCGCGAAGCTGCGCCCATGTCGCTGAGGCTGGTGTTGACGTCCTTGATGACGTCATCGAGCTTGCCGACCATCGCTTCGGCATCGGTCTGCGAGGCGATGCTGGTGTCGATGGCGTCAGTCACCTTCGCGGTGAAGCCCTGGTTGGCGACGTTGAGGCTGTCCGTCACATCGGCGCCCGGGGTGATCGTCAGCGACTGAAGAGCTGCAACGGTGGTGGTGCCGGTGAAGTCTTCGTCGAGCAGGTTGGTGTTGTTGAATTCCGACGACTTGATGATCGTGGTGATCTGCTC